>NZ_JBSWXK010000014.1:0-108012 GCF_056160565.1 Neptunomonas sp. ABH4_499
TCCTCCAGCCTGGGTCGGAACATATCGTTTTGCGGTTCTGAAAGCTTCTTCTTCGGTTTCATAAATCAACGATTCTGCAACTATTTGGGCCGTGAAGGGCAAAAAAAGCGGGTTTTCCATAATCGAACCGCATTATAAACCACTATAAATCATACGGTTACGTATTTTTCAGGGGCGACTAATTAATCTTTGTTATCTTTCTCAAGAGGCCCACTGCGTTTTATCTGGAAGGCTCTTATCCCTCCATAGACGAACTAATTTGACAGCCGCTCTTTGAGACCATTTTCCACTACTGTCTAATGGGCATTCCTGTATTACAGAAACAGTCTCATCTTCTTTATTCAACCGTATCAGGCCTACTTCTGTATCGCGTCCAAACGTGTACTCTACGAACTCGTCTGTATCTTTAACTTTATCCATTTCAATATAAAAGGCCATTTTTTTGTCACCTACTAATTGTCTAATGGGCTTCCCTAGGCTATTGATCAAAACAAAGTTGAAATTCTTTTCATTAATTTAGATAGATCTTTAGAGGTTCCAGTACTGGATATAACGTAATATTCACCGGTCTCTTTATAATTTTCGATCGCAGAATGAATTTCACCTTTCAACACCTCAGACAATGAAGATAAAACATCCTTCACTTCTTCATCCCCATACATCTCTGAGCTATGCATAATTGAGAAAGCTACTTCGGAATCCTCAAGATCGAGTTTATTTCCTAGTTCAACATATTTTTCAGCTTTCTCTTTAAAGCTAAGATCCATAATTAAAGCCCTCTATCTTGGCGCAATTGCCAAACCGCTTGATCTCCAATATCTACAGCTTCCCAGTGCAAATTCCCCGGAGTGGAGTCGTTAATTAAGCCTCGGTATTCTCGTGCCGACATGGAAACTCTTTTTGCAAATATATCTCTTAAAGCTTCAATTTCATGAGTTTCATGATGAAGTACTGCAACAATTGCTTCATCACTATCTCTAATCGAGTTTCTTACAAAAACGTTTATGTTTCCGTCTTTATCGGTCAGTGCCCCTCTAAAAGTCAATTGTTGATCTAGGTTTTGAGTTCGGACATGACCATAGCTCGCAAAAGAATCGCCATATTGACTAAACTGAAGATCATAATCCACATCATCTATAAATCTAATATTCACGTCGTCAGCAATGTAAACACCGTAATCCTCTGCCAATTTTAAAGCATCATCAACTGATCGTGCTCCCGCCGCATTAGGTGCCCACTTTGTTCGATGCCTAAATGCAGCCCCTTTAATCAAATTACTGTCTGTAACAACCCCCGCATCTGGCATCGTATCAGCTAAATCTTTAGCCTTACCAACCTTAGGAAGCTTGGTAACCACCCCTGCGCCAACACCTGCAATCAGGTTTGCTCCAACTTCCGCCTCATTCAATTCGAATATTGGATCAATTTTGTAAGGTGCGGAGTTCCGAAACCCCTCGGTATCAGTACCTAATACAGAATCCGACAACAAAGAGTAACCATCGGCGACCGTTTTTGCACCGTCCGTGGCGAGATTGAAAGCTTCTGGCCCGAAGTTGGCTACGCCTTTAGCAATACCGCTTATGCTTTCTTCAGGGTTATGCACAAGGGCATCAACACTTTGCCCTATACCGTGACCGAGATCCGCAAGTGCCCCCATTGTTTTGCTTCCAAGATATTTCGGGAAGCCTAACACTCCACCTTCTTCAACAGCACTGTCGGCCATACCTTCCCAATAATCTTGCGCCGAGGTTTGCGCAGCTTTGAGTGCTTGGGTGTTGGGGGATTTATTAACAAAGCTTGTCGATTCCGTTATGGCTTTCGGCTTCTCCACCACCTTAGCCGTTTCTAGTGGCATCGGGTACTGATCTTCCAGCAAAGCCTTCACCTCGGCAAAATAGGCTTGCTCTTGGCGAATATTCTCTTTTCTGGGCTGGCCCAACAGATGTCGAACCTTAAATTCTAAGGCCGAAGGGAGAAAGTGACGCACAGTGCCTTTGGAGTCGGCTGCATAATGCTGAGTCACACTCAATAAAATGGTGATTCTGCCTTCTTCAATGTCGTTAGCACTTACAACAGGGAACTCTATCGAGTGCGTTCTGTACTGTTCGTGTAAATGAGAAGAAGCAAAATCGCGATGATCGGAGACACCATAGCGTTGACGCAGTGTTTGATGGGGTGCATGATGTAGGGCACATCACGCGCAACGAGCTGTGAGGTACGTTTGATTCTTAGCATCACTCTTTCCTTGAGTTAACGCTCTGAATATTATTGCTAATTGAAAACCCTGACAAGTGGATTAAAGCGCTCAATTAAAAAAGGCTCATCTGTTTGGAATGAGCCCTTTCGTATATCACGTGTTAGCCGTTGCCCCTTACCTCATCCAACGTCCACTCTTTCAATAACTCGCCGTTACGGAAAACAGGTGTTAATTGATTGGGTTGATCGCCAAGCTCATCCAGTGTGATGGTTTGGTAGCCTTGCTCGGTTTTGATCAAGGCTAAGCGGCCGCGTTTAGAGCGTTTGCCTGGGTCGGTAATGGGGTCTTTGTACACATCTTTCCATTCACCGTTGATGCAGATGGCGGAGGCTTTCATCGCAAACTTCTGCGTATCGCGGTTTACCTTTTGCAACAACTCCGCTCCCATCCCGAAGGCGATGTTATCGGCGCTGATCTTACGGGCTTTTAATGCTTCTAAGATCGCTTCGATGCTGCTGGCGCTGATGCCATCCCCTTGGATTAAGCGCACGCAGCTTGGCAACATGCGGTAGCCTTTTTGGTTGCGTGTCTCGCCAAATTTGGCC
Organism: Neptunomonas sp. ABH4_499; assembly: GCF_056160565.1. NCBI lineage: Bacteria > Pseudomonadati > Pseudomonadota > Gammaproteobacteria > Oceanospirillales > Oceanospirillaceae > Neptunomonas > Neptunomonas sp. ABH4_499. The sequence goes on from NZ_JBSWXK010000014.1 coordinate 2,803, forward strand.
ATTAAGCGCTCGATCGCTTCGCACACGACGGTGACAGGGTCTCCGGAATCAGGTCGGATCACCAAGGTGCCGCCCATGGATTCCACTTGGGCTTTCAATTGATCGCCCCATAGGTTATCGATGGCGTTCCACAAATCGTAAGAATCACTCACCACGGCGACCAAACCGCCTGGTTTACCGAACTGGGTCAACATGTTGGCGTAGGCATCCAACTCCCCTTCGCGTCCCCAGCTGGTGATGGTGCTGTGCTCGGCTGCAGGGATGGAGAAGCCCGCCATATCGGCATTGTAGTAACGTCGTGCGGCGACAATGGCCGATAACGTATCGGTGCCCATAAAGCTGACTAAGTGCGCTAAGCCACCGATGGCTGCGGACTCTTCGGAGCTTGCGCCGCGCGCGCCAAAGTCGTGCAGTTTAAACGCCAAGCCTTCGGTGTTGTCGGCGGTTTCCGCTAAGTAGCGCTCGATGATGTTGCGGCATTCGCGCGATACGGTGGCAACGGTCGTTGGATACCAGATGGCACGCAGTAAGGCGGTTTCGATGTAGCTGGTTAACCACGCGCATTGTGGGTCGGTGTTGCGAACCTGCAGCATCACATTACCGGTTGGGATGATCTGTCCCTCTTTGACCGCTTCAATCTCGATCGGTAAGTAGCCTTGGTAGGCGGTTAAGATGTAATCCCAGCCGGCTTTGTTGAACGGCACACCGTGTGCGGTGCAGATCAACTCGGCCTCGTCGATGTCGGCTTGGCTGATGGGGGTTGTTAAATACGCTTTGATGAACGCCTGCAAACCAAAGAACAGGGTTTCAGGGTAGCGACCACCGCGGGATTCGATGTAGCTAGAGATGTATTGTGTGCCCGCAGGGTACTGAGCAAAGTGAGAGGCCTTGTACGAATCGGTGTTTAATATCAGGTTTTTCATGACGGAGCTCCTCCAGTCTTAGTGAAGATGTCGGTCTATCCAACATCGGTATCAATCCTTGTAAGGGGTGAATCCCACCGCCTTGTTGGATATATAGTGGCGTAATGCCACTATATTGGTCAAGCGTTTTTTTACTTCTGTTTTAACGCTCGATACTGGGCGGCGTTACGCCGCGCCAATTAAGTCTTGGATGATGAAATAGTGGTCTTCGAACAGATCCTCGGGGCGCAACTCCCCAAGGGGTACCCAGCGGGCTTGTTTTGCATCATCGCCGCCGCGCACTTTTGGAAGCGCACTGTTGGGTTCAAGCTCTAGGTAAAACGCATGGGTGATGGTGCGGCCACGCGCGGAGCGATGTGGATCGTCATAGACTCTCTGGCGTTTGATCGAGCCTTTGAGCACGGGCGCTGGGACTTTTAGCCGCGTCTCTTCTCGCAATTCGCGAAGGCAGGCATCCACTAGGCGCTCGTTTTGATCGACAAACCCGCCAGGCAGCGCCCAGAGCCCTTTGCCCGGGTTGGCGCGGCGCTCGACCAACAAAGCATGACCGGATTGCACTACTAGGGCATCCACCGTCACAAAGGTTGGAGCATACGGGGCGGCCGACCATGCGCTTTGGTAGCGCTGCACAAAGGCGATCTCCTCCTTGATGCTCGTAAATGCGCTGTGCTCACTGGCAAACTCGGCTAACCACGCCGCACTGCCTTTCGGTAGCTCAAAGCGCTCAACCCATTCGGCTAGTACTGCTTCGGGCGACTCGCTGAAATAGCGCTCTCGAAGCGGTGTCGCGCTGATGCTTTGGTGGTTTTCTACACGGATGCTCGACCAGTGTGGGAAAAGGCTCAAATAAAAACCTGTGTGGTCTTTCTGGTGACCGATCAGGGCGATGCGCACCGGTTTGTGCGGTGTGGTGTAGTGTGCGGTCACAACGCCCGATACGGTGGTCTGGACATTACGCACCCACAGCTCATCGTTGTAGGGTACATCCATTAACGGCATGCAGATTAAGCGGGTGTTCTCTTCGTCGGTTAAACACGCGCGTACCATCGCTTCGCGCTCGGTGTGTGTCCATGGATTGCGCGGGTTACGGGCTTGATAGGCGGAACCGATCAAAAGGATCAAGCGATCCGCTTGTGCTAAGCCCTCTTTCACCACGGTTAAGTGACCTGAGTGAAACGGCTGAAAACGGCCGATAAAAACGGCAAAATCAAAGTGTGACATACAGCAAGCTCCTTGCTGGTGGATGATTTCCGCCGGTCTTTCCAGCGGTTCTCTCTTGGATGAGATTGGTTTATTATTGGCGAAACGCCACTAATGTTCAATAGCTGCTTGATGTTCAAGAGGTACCCTGTGACCAACCGTCATTCTGATCTGACCGAAGCCGAGTATTTGGCCCAGTACGACATCCACCGCTACCCTGCCCCGCTTTCCACCGTGGATGTGGCGATCTTCACCTGGAAGGAGGATCAACTGCAGGTGCTGTTGGTGGAGCGCGAGCATCACCCCTACAAAGGCCAGCTCGCACTACCGGGTGGGTTTATCGAGTTAGAACACGATGCGGATGTGACCCAGTCGGCCCTGCGCACCTTAACGCAGAAAACCGGTGTCGAAACCCCGACTCTGGAACAAGTGCAAAGCGTTGGCTCTTTGGATCGAGACCCACGCGGCTGGTCTTTAACGGTTCTGTACATGGCGCTACTGCCGTTGTCGCTTTGTGATGCCCACGTACAAGCGGATTTGGGGGCGCGATGGTTACCTGTGAGCGCGTTAGATCAGCATCGCTTGGCGTTTGATCATGCCCAGTTGATCCATGCCGCGAAAGCGCGCTTGACCTCCAAAACGGCGTATACCGCTCTGCCGATCTTTCTTCTGAATGCGCCTTTTACGCTGACGCAGCTTCAACAGGTGTTCGAAGGCTTATTAGGCCAAGCGCTTGAGAAAAAATCTTTCCGCCGCCGAATGTTCAACGCGGAGCTGCTCAAAGAGGTCGGGGAAGGCGTCCCTGAAGGTGGTCGAGGACGCCCGGCGGCCCTTTACGAGCCTTGTGAGCGGACACTGGCGCACCAGTTTGTCCGCGTGTTTGGGGATTGATGATCAATGATTAGCGCTCATCGGAGTTTTTGTAACGGTCCAGCCAGTGGGCATACGGTGCTGGCAGCACCCACGATGGGCTCTCCACATTGAGGGCTTTGGCCGCGGTGTAAGCCCAGTGTGGGTTGGCCAAGAAATTACGCCCTACCATCACTAAATCCAGCTGGCCTTTCTCAACCGTGGTGTTCGCAAGCTCAGGCGTGTCGATGTTCCATGCAGAAGCCACCGCAATATTGGCTTTATTGCGCACTCGCTCGGCAATGGGCGCAAGGAAAGCTGGCCCCCAAGGGATTTTCGCTGTTGGTGTGTTAAACCCGATGCTGACGCTGACCAGATCCACACCCATCTCTTTAAAGGTTTTGGTAACATCGATGGATTCAGACAGCATGGTTTCATCGTTGCCATCAAACTCGATCATGCCAAAGCGAATGGTCAGTGGTTTTTCAGCTGGCCATGTTTCACGCACCGCTGCCAAGGTTTCGATCATAAAGCGACTGCGGTTGGTCGCATCCCCGCCGTATTGATCAGTACGCTGATTGGCATGCGTTGAATAAAAGCTTTGTGCCAGATAACCATGAGCAAAGTGCAGCTCTAGGTAATCGTAGCCCGCTTCATCAGCGCGACGCGCCGCTTGTGCAAAGTCGTTTTTAACGCGCTCAATGTCACTCTGCTCCATCGCTTTGGGGACGCGCGGCAGGTTTTCGCCAAACGCCAAAGCCGATGGGCCAATCGGCTGCCACGCATTTGGCTCCTCTTCTGGAATATGATCATCCCCTTCCCATGGTCGGTTTGCGCTCGCTTTACGACCGGCATGCGCAATCTGAATCCCCGCAACCGCGCCGTGTGCTTTAATGCGGTTGGCGACATCACGATGGCCTTGGATATGATCATCGCTCCAAAGACCTAAACACGCCGGACTGATACGCCCTTCTGGGGAAACGCCCGTGGCTTCAACAATGATTAACCCTGCACCGCCTTGGCTAAGTGCACCGTAGTGGTCAAGGTGCCAATCGTTCACAAAGCCGTCGGTTGCGCTGTATTGGCACATCGGCGGTACCGCAATGCGGTTCTTAAAGGTGGTGTTTTTCAGGGTAAAGGGGGTAAATAAAGCAGGCATGGTGGCTTCCTTATCAAATCGAATAACGCCACTGTACGGCTTGTTTTTTCTAATGAAAAATTATTAAATTTTCTTAATTTGATAATATTTTGTTTGGTTATGATCAATCCTATTTGGCTTCGCACCTTCAAAACCTTGCTCGATACGGGGCACTTTACTCGCACCGCCGAGGTACTCAACATGACCCAGCCAGGTGTCAGTCAGCACATCAAAAAGCTGGAAGAGGCGTGCGGCTACCCGTTGATTAAGCGCTTTAAAAAGCACTTTGAGCCCACCCCGCAAGGTGAGCAGGTGTACCGCTATGCGATCAATCGACTTACCGAAGAGGAAACCCTATTGGATCAGCTTGGGCACGATGACCCTTGCCGTGGCGAAGTTCGCATGGCCTGCTCTGGTGCCTTAGCATTGACCTTATACCCTCAGCTTTTAGGCTTGCAGCAAGCGCACTCCGGGCTGTCGATCTCGCTTGAGGCCGCTCCCCATCGCAGTATTCAGCAAGCGGTGCTCAAAGGAGAGGTGGATTTGGGAATCGTGACCGAAAAACCGGTCTCGATGCAGTTCGATGTCCGAGAGATCGGCCGCGAGCCTTTGGCGTTAGTCGTGCCCGCCTCGTTTGAATCGAGCGATGATTGGTCGGGGGATTTAGTGCGCTTAGGCTTGGTGGATCACCCCGATTTTGAGCATCTGTTTAGCTTGTATCTGGCTCATTTTGAGACGGAACGCTTAGCCAGTTTTGATCTGGCCGACATCCCCGTGCGGGGTTACATTAATCAGGTACATCAAATCCTACTGCCCATCGCCGACGGGGTTGGCTTTACGGTTTTACCCAAGCGCTGCATTGACCACAGCCCAGTGAAAGATCGCCTTCGCATCTTGCCTACCTTTGAGGCGATCTGCGAGCCCATGTACCTGATCACCAAACGCCACAAGCCCCTTGCTGCGCGCTATGCGCCTGTTTTAGAGGCGCTTGAGGGCTGGTTGGAGTGTAGGTCTGAGGTTGTGTTGTGAGGTTTAGGGAGATGCTTTGCTGAAGGCAAAGCCAGCTGATTTCAATAAAGGATTTACGATCTCGAACTCTATAGACAGTGTGTACCTTCATCCGGAAAAGGCTTTAGATCAAGAAAACGCTTACACATGCTTGGTTTGGGGAATGCAGAAAGGAATATACACCGGCAAAAAACTTGAAGATTATATTTCATCAGGAAAAGCTGACTATAAAAATGCACGTCGTATTATCAATGGAACAGATCATGCAAAAACCATCGCGGATTATGCTGAGAACTTTGAAATAATGCTATTAGCTTCTGCTGCCTAGTATTTGGAAACAAAAATGAAATATTTTACCTTTCTATATTTTTTGGGTGCTGCTGTTTTTATAACGGGCTGTTCTTCAATAAACGCTGATGACAACGTAATTCATTCATCTAACCTTGAAACCTCATCTCTTGATGTTCTTACCGACTACGATCGGGATCTATGGGCTGGGCCAGAGGGTTGGAGTGATGAGCAGTGGCAGTGGAAAAAGCGTTTGAAGTGGGATAAATCGTGCGATTATGTAGGAGAGGTTGAGGTTCACCCTCTTTCGAATGGCAGTGAGCTGGTACAGGTCATGTGTACGCCGGGGGCGTATCAACCGGTCTATTATTTATTCATATACGAACCGCAATCCACTCAGTCGACCCAATTGCTTTTGGGTGATGAGCGAAACACGGATGACCCTAAGATCATCAATGGTGTTGTATCCTTCGATGACGCACCAGATCGGTTGACGATTACGTCACTGTCCAGAGGTACAGGTGATTGTGGCGTGTATCGTACCTATCACATAGAAAACAATGCTCCTATCCTTCGAGAACGACGTGTTCAAGAGTGCAGCGAAGCATCCATCCATCATCGATTGGACCCAAAAGATTGGCCTTTAAGCCCATAATAATGTGATCGATTGCTATGTTGCTCAGGGTGAAGCGTAAGGTTTCACCCTGAGTGTCTATCACCCACATACCAACACCGTGTTCTATTTAATTAATGATAATCGTTATGCAAATGATATTGATTATTATTTGGATGGGAGTAAGCTATCTCGCGCATTCGCAGTTTGAATCAACGAGGAAGCTTTACGATGCGTGCCTATACTCCCCTTTCGGTCGTCATTTCCATGGTGATCGCCACTCAGGCTCATGCAGATACCGCAACCACCGCTGAGGCGACTCTTAGCCCGTTGCGTATCGAAGCCAAAACGACCCAACCGACCGAAGCGCAGGACAGCTCGGTGACCACTCTGACGGATCAAACCATTGAACAAAACCTAAGTACGGACCTTGAGTCCTTGCTGCGCTACGAGCCGGGCGTCGGGGTGACCAAAGATGCCCGATTTGGCATTGGCAGTATTAACATTCGCGGCCTAGACGGTGACCGCGTGAAGATGTTGGTGGATGGCGTTGAACAAGCCGATGCTTATGGCCCGACCACCACCTACCTGCGCACGGGCCGTGGCAAGGTGGACCTTGAGTCCCTAGAGGCCGTGAGCATCGTTAAAGGCGGCGATGTGGTCGAAGGCAGTGGCGCACTTGGCGGTGCTGTTGTGATGCAAACAAAGCGCCCAGCGTCCTTTTTGGAACCCGAAGGCGATGACACCTATGTGGCCTTAAAAAGCGGCTATCGCGATGCGTCTGATCAGTTTAGCAATACGCTGACCGTTGCTAATCGAAGCGGCGACCTTGAATCCCTGTTGGTGTACACGCACCGCAAAGGCCAAGAGACGGACACCTACGGTGGCACCGACACCGTTGGCCCTACCCGGGGTGAAGCGGACCCTGGCGAGTTTGATGGCGATAACCTGCTCGGTAAGCTTGAGTACCAGCTGAACGATCACAACCGCATGGGGGTTGTGGGTGAGTATTACACCCGATCTTCCGCGTTTGATCTTAAGTCGGAAAGCACGGATACCGCGACACGCCGTTCCGATGATGAAGATACCCGTAAACGCTTGGGTGTATGGCAGCAGTATGATGGTCAAACGGCGATGAGCGACACGCTTCGTTGGCAACTGGATTACCAAACCAGCAAAACCCAAAACGGTACCTACATTGATACCGATGCCTCCTCCCGATTTGTGGACCGCTTTTATGATGAGAAAAGCCTACAGGCTTCCCTTGATGCTGAGAAACAAGTGGGCGCGCACCGCCTGAAATACGGTGCTGAGCTCAGCCGAGAGTCCCTTGAGAACCTCAACAAAAACACGGTAGATGGCGCCACCACGGCTTCACGTTTCTCCCCTAAAGCCGATGGCACTAAAGTGGGCCTGTATCTGCAAGATGAGTGGGCCGTCGATAACGCGCTAACCCTGCTACCGGCCGTGCGTTTTGATGCCTACCGTTATAACACGGAGTCGGATCAGTACATCGATGCGTGGGGCGGCAATAAAGATCAGGCGCTCACGGCGCAGATCGGGGCTAATTACGCGTTCACCGATGAGATCAGCGCGTTTGGTAAGTACGGCACAGGCTTTAGAGCGCCCGATATGGATGATCTCTACTTCTACTTTGAAAACTCTGGTTACGGCTATGCCTACCGTATTCGACCGAATCCGGAGCTCGACCCCGAGCGCAGCGTTTTCCTAGAAAGCGGTGTGCGTTACGAAGATGCTTATCGTTCGGTTGAGCTGGTGGCTTTTTACAACCGTTACCGCGACTTCATTGAGCAGATCAGTTTAGGGGCGAATGCGACCTACAACTACGGTGAATTCACCAACGTCAATATCGATAAAGTCACGATCAAAGGCCTTGAACTGAAAACGGCATGGGATCTAGGCGCGTTAAGCCCGTACTTTAGCCAAGGCTGGCAAGCACAGCTCTCCGCGGCGTATGCCGATGGCGAAAACACAGGGGATAACGAGCCGCTTAACAGCATTGCACCGATGACGGTGGTGGCCGGTCTAGGTTATCAACACCCATCGGAGCGCTATGGTGGCCAGCTGAACATCACTTTTGCACAAGGCAAGGATAAGTCGGATGTGACCGGCGACAAAACCTGGTTAAGCACACCGGATCATACCTTGGTGGATCTGACGACCTTCTATAAACCCACCAAGAACATCAAAGTGGCGGTTGGGGTGTTTAACCTTCTGGATGAGGAATACTGGGTTTGGAATGACATTCGAGGCCTCTCTAACACCAGTACTAACCTTGCACGATACACGCAGCCAGGCCGAAATTTTGGCTTGGATGTAACGGTCTCCTTCTGATCGGGGCGCTCGTTTGAGCGCCTTCTCTTTTTTAACTGTTTTATAGGAGTCACAGAATGTCTGAACTTCACACAGCCGATCAGAGCGTTAACCAAAGCGCCGCCTTACTGAATGCCTACCTAAGCCTTCGTGAGCAGCAACCTAATGTGCGCGCCAAAGACGCCGCCGACCGTTTAGGCGTTAGCGAAGCGCACCTGTTGAGTGTCCGTCCTGATTTAGTCGCTATTCGTTTAATCGAGCCGTTCTCGGCCATTTTAGAGGCGCTCGAACCACTGGGATCGGTTATGGCACTGACACGCAACCCGCAGGCCGTACATGAGCGCCACGGCGTATACAGCAATGTTAGCGTTAAAGGCCCGATGGGCTTGGTTCTAAACCCGGATATCGATCTTCGTTTATTCATGCATCAGTGGCACAGCGCGTTCGCCGTCGAGGAAGCTGGGCGCTTTAGTTTGCAGTTCTTTAATGCGCACGGCGTGGCGGTCCATAAAATCTATGCAACGGATCAAACCGATATGGCCTTGTGGCCCGTGTTGATCGAACAGTTCCACTGGGCAGATGCGCCCGCTCTAGACATTCAACCTCTACCGGACACACCACCTGCGGTATTACCGGCTGAGTTTGATCGTGCTGCGTTTCAGGCTGAATGGGCGGATCTTCGCGATGTACACCAATACCACGGCCTTCTGAAAAAGCACGGTTTAACCCGTACCCAAGCGTTAGAGCAGATCGGCGATCAATGGGTGACAGAGCTGTGCGCAGACGCTTTAGTGCACGCTTTGACGCTTGCAAGTGAACGTACTCAGCCGGTCATGGTGTTTGTTGGCAACAGTGGTTGCATTCAGATTCACAGCGGCGAGGTGTCTCGTCTTTTGGAGCGAGGCGGCTGGTTCAATGTGCTTGATCCGACCTTTAACCTGCATCTCAAAGTGGGCGAAGTGGATCGCGTCTGGTTGATTAAGCGCCCAAGCGACGATGGCATCATTACCTCCCTTGAAGGGTTCAATGCAAAAGGCGAATCGGTCATCACGCTGTTTGGGCAGCGAAAGCCCGGAGTACCTGAGTTAGACGGATGGCGAGCAATCGCCGCCGAGGTTGCAGAACGTACAAGCGCTCAAGAGGCCGCATCATGAGCCGACACGTTTTATTAGCCGCCCTCCTGTGCGCTGCGGTTCTGCCCTTGCCCGCCTTGGCGGATCGGGTGATCAGTGTGGGTGGGACGGTCACGGAAATTGTCTACCTGTTGGGCGAAGAAGATCAGTTGGTGGCGACCGATACCAGCAGCATCTACCCCAAAGCGACAGATGATCTTCCCAAGGTGGGGTATCAACGCACGCTCTCGGCCGAAGGCGTTTTAAGCCAGCAACCGGAGCGCTTATTGATCACGCGGGCAACAGGCCCCGCCACAGTGGTGGCTCAGTTGCGTGATGCCGGCTTGCCCATTGCGATGATTGAGGCGGATGAGCAAAGCCAAGCGGGCATTGCCGATAAAATCCGTCAAGTGGCGCGTGCATTGAACGTCCCAGAAAAAGGCGATCAGGCGGTTAAAGCAATGGATGAAGCCTTTGCTGCCCTACCCGCACCGCAATGGCATCAAGTGCCGCGCATCTTGTTTGTGATGCAAGCAACGGGTTCCCCCATGGTGGCTGGCGAGGGTACCTCCGCGGATGCGTTGATCCGCATGAGTGGTGCCACCAATGCGGCAGCCGGCATGAAGGGCTACAAAATCTTAACGTCGGAAGCACTGGTGGCGGCCGCCCCCGATGCGATAATGATCACAACCCAAGGCGCTGAGCGAAGCGGCGGTGCTGAGGCGATCTGGACCGTGCCCGGCATGAGCAACACACCTGCCGGTGAGGCGAAACGGGTGATCTCGCTTGATGCATTACTCGCATTAGGCCTTGGGCCGCGCACGCCAGAGGCGATCGCATTGATTCATCAACAGCTTAATCAGTGGGATCAATGACTCGAACGCTCAGACTGACCCGCTCAAGCTTGATCATGACCGCTTTGCTGGTCGTGGCGTGCGTATTGGCGTTAACCCAAGGGGCGTATGTCATCTCGTGGAGTGCCTGCCTTAACGACAGCCTCAGCCGTATCGATCACAACGTGCTGATCAACATACGCTTACCGAGGTTGATTCTGGCGTTGGCGGTGGGCGCGGCGCTCGCCGCAAGCGGCACGGTGCTGCAAGCGCTGTTCCGAAACCCGCTGGCTGACCCGGGGCTGCTTGGGATCTCCGCCGGAGCTTCCGTTGCGGTCGGGGGGATGATCGTCGTGGGTGATCAACTGGTCACCACACTGCCTGCACTGCCAGATTGGGTACTCACCTATGCGAACAGTGTGGCCGCCTTTGTAGGGGCGGTGCTGACCTGTGCGTTTATCTTCCGCTTGGCCAAGCATCAGGGGCAAGTGTCGGTAGTGCATCTGTTGCTGGCGGGCATTGCGATCAATGCGCTGGCGGGGGCGGCGACCGGTTTATTAACCTACGTCAGCACCGACGAGCAGCTGCGCTCACTGACCTTCTGGGCGATGGGCAGTCTAGGTGGTGCGCGTTGGGAACAGGTCGCGGTACTGCTGACCTTGTTGATCCCTGCCCTGATCTACCTATGGCGGCAGGCGCAGATTCTTAACCTCGTGCTCTTGGGCGATGAGGAGATGCGCTATCTGGGCGTGGACGCTGAGCGCGTAAAACGCCGTTTAGTCGCGGCCAGTGCCCTTGCTGTGGGGATCTGCGTGGCCTTTTCCGGGTTGATCGGCTTTATTGGCTTGATGGTGCCCCACCTTGTGCGCTTGATGGTTGGCGCCGACAACCGCTTAGTCTTTCCGCTGTCGATGTTGCTCGGGGCTGCGCTTCTAACCTTTGCGGATACTCTGGCGCGCGTGGTGGTCATCCCCGCGGAGATGCCGGTGGGTTTAATGACCAGTTTATTGGGCGGGCCTTTCTTCCTATGGCTGTTGCTGCGCTCGATGAAAGGAGGTGATGCATGATTGATGTGGATAACGTAACGGTATTAAGCCCGCGTAAAAAAGCGCTTCTCAATGATGTATCCCTCTCGATCAAAGCCGGTGAGCTGGTGATGATTCTAGGCCCTAATGGGGCGGGTAAATCCACCTTGCTAAAGGTCTTGGCGGGGCAGCATCGCCCGCATCATGGCTCTGTCACCTTACATGGGCGTGACCTCTCAGAATGGCCGTTGGTGGAGTTAGCCAAACAGCGCGCGGTCATGACGCAATCCTTGAACATCCCGTTTGCGCTTCGCGTGGCCGAAGTGGTGGAGATGGGGCTCACGCCTTGGGCGTTAGGGCTTCGTCAAAAGGCCTTCATCGTTGATGAGCAGCTTCGGACTGTGGGCATGAGCAGCGATGTGGAGCGCAGCTATCAGACTCTGTCTGGGGGGGAACAACAGCGGGTTCAACTGGCCCGAACCTTGGCCCAGCTGCATGGGGGGGAGTGCGTAAAACGGCAGCTTCTATTGCTTGATGAGCCGATCTCGGCGCTGGACTTGAATCACCAACAGCGCACACTTCGACTCATGCGTCACTGTGCCGAACAAGGGATGGCCGTGGCCTGTGTACTGCACGATGTGAATCAAGCGTGCCTGTATGCGGATCGAATCATCATGATCGAATCCGGATGGGTACGCTTTGATGGAACGCCCGAAGCGCTTAGGCAAACCACGACCCTTGAGTCGATCTACAAAGCCGATTTGATCAGCTCGGCGCACCCTGAAACTCAGCTCCCACAGTGGCAGTTTCGCCGTTAAACGAACAGCCTCCCGAGCGGCCTGTGGTGATTTTTGCAACACGCCGTTCGAGCCTTTTGCTTTGAAGAATCGAACTCTCACCCCATTGTTGGTACTAACCCACTAACGAATCCTTTTTAATGAATTGGGCGGCTACAAAGCGATTGTGCTTTGCTGGCCTTGCAGGATAAGGAGCAACGATGAGCGATTTACACTCTCCCCTTCAGGTGGGCGCACTCACCTTACAAAACCGAATCTTGATGGCACCGTTAACGCGTTGTCGTGCGGATGAGCATCATGTCCCAACGGATTTGATGGTGGAGTATTACGCGCAGCGGGCCTCTTCGGGCTTGATCATCGCCGAGGCGACCATGGCGATGGAGGGCTGCTCAGCCTTCTGGCGTGAACCTGGCATCCACAGTGAAGCGCAGGTGGCGGGCTGGAAGAAGGTAACCGAGGCCGTGCATAAAAAAGGCGGTAAGATTTTCCTGCAAGTCTGGCACGGTGGCCGGGCGTGTCATCCGGCGCTGAACGGAGGTCGTGTACCAGTCGCGCCGAGCGAAATTGCGATCACCAGTGACGATGTACACACCCCAGAGGGTAAGCAGGCCTACACAACCCCACGCGCGCTGAGCGATGCTGAGATTCCAGAGATCATCTCAGGCTTCAAAAAAGCGGCTGAAAACGCCAAACGTGCGGGTTTTGATGGCATCGAAGTGCACGGAGCCAACGGCTATCTGTTGGATGAGTTCCTACGCGATGGTGCGAACAAACGCACAGGGCCCTACGGGGGGCCGATTGAAAACCGCGCTCGACTGCTCCTAGAGGTGATTGAAGCCGTGATCCCTGTCTGGGGGGCTGACCGCGTGGGCGTTCGTCTGTCACCGCTCAACAGCTTTAACAGCATGAAAGACTCGGACCCTGTAGGGCTAATGACCTACGTTTCCAAAGCGCTGGATGCGTATGGACTGGCGTATTTGCACTTGATGCGCAGCGATTTTAAAGGGGAGCAACACGCCGATGTGATCACCCCTGCCCGCACCCACTTTAAAGGCCCATTGATTGTGAACATGGGCTACGATCAAGCGGAAGCGGATCAAGCAATTGTGCACGGTAAGGTGGATGCGGTGGCCTTTGGCGTACCGTTTATTGCTAACCCAGATTTGCCACGTCGCTTTAAAGAGGGGGCACCACTGAATGAAGCGAACCCAGAGACCTTTTATAGCCAAGGGGCTGCAGGGTATGTGGATTATCCGTTCTTAGCGGATTAAGCCCCCTGCTGGCTGACGCGTTGTGTTTGTCGTGTGCAATGAACAAAGCTTGCGATGAACACGGCGGTAAACAGCAGCACAATGGTCGGCGCTGGGGCGCTGTCGATAAAAAAAGACAGATAGACCCCGGCCACCGAACAGACCACAGCAACGGCTGTAGCAATCAGCAGCATGCGCTCTAGCCGGTCGGTCAGCAAAAACGCGATGGCACCAGGGGCGATTAACAACGAGATCGCCAGCACAAGGCCGGTGGCTTTTAGCGCCGTCACCACCGTTAATGTGATCATGCACAGCAATAAGTAATGAAGTAGCTTAGGTCGAAGCCCTACAATGCGGGCATGGGCCGGATCAAAAATAAACACGCGAAAATCCCGCCACTTTAACGCCAAAATCACCACCAAAAGCGCACTGATTACAGCCGTTGAGATCAAATCCGATCGGCCAATCCCCAGCATATCGCCAAACAGAATGTGATCCAGATGCACCTCAGGCTGGATTTTCAGGTACAGCACTAAGCCAAGCGCAAACATCCCGGAAAACACGATGCCCATTAAGGTATCGCGCTTCACCCGCGAGTGTTCTTTGAGAAAACCGATCAAGAGCGCGCAGATTAACCCCGAGGCAAACGCCCCCACCGATAACGGAGCGCCCACGCTGTAAGCGATCACGATGCCGGGAAAGACCGCATGGCTCATGGCATCGCCCATCAGAGCCCAGCCTTTAAGCACCAAAAAGCAGGACAGTAAGGCGGTGGGCAGCGCAATCATGATGGCAATCAGCAGCGCGTACACCATAAACCGAAACTCTAACGGCGCCGTTAGCCACTCCAAGCTCATGAGGCGGCTCCTGTGTGCTTAGGACGTTTGCTGGCCAGCCAGCCATGCTTGGGCGCAAAGAAGAAGGCCAGTAAGAACAACAGGGTTTGTAAGATCACCACAACGCCGCCGGTCGCACCGTCCAAAAAGTAGCTGGCGTACGCCCCAATAAAGCTTGTCAGTGTGCCAATGGCGATGGCGATGATCAGTAATTTGGGGAAGTGGTCGGTCAGCAGGTAGGCGGTGGCCCCAGGGGTGACGACCAAGCAGATCACCAAGAGCGCTCCTACGGTTTGCAACGCTGCGACGGTTGAGGCCGCCAGTAAGGTGAAGAACACCAGTTTGAGTACGGTAGGACGGATGCCGATGGATTGAGCGTGGTTTTCATCAAAAAACAGCACCAGCAAGTCTTTCCATTTAACGGTTAACACCAGCAAGGTGATGACCGAGATGATCACAATTTGGATTCGGTCAGAGGGCGTAACGGCCAAAATATTGCCCAAGACAATGGTTTTGATGCTGATCGAGGTTGGGTTAAGCGAGGCCAAAAACAGCCCTAATGCAAAGAAGCTTGAGAAGATCAGGCCAATAATCACATCCTCTTTGAGTTTGCTGCGTTGATTTAAAAACAACATGCTCGCGGCCGCGAGCCCTCCGGCAAAAAAGGCCCCCAACGAGAACGGTAACCCTAGCCAATACGCGCCGGCCACACCGGGTACGATTGAGTGCGACAGCGCATCGCCCACTAAAGACCAGCCCTTGAGCATCAAATAGCAGGATAAAAACGCACAGACGGCCCCAACTAGGCTTGCGACCCACATGGCGTTGATCATGTATTGGTAGTGAAATGGCTCCAGAAAACTCATCAGCCGTGGGACTCCGAACGCGCTTGGGCTTTGCGGCTGTGTACTTGGCCGTCCTTGATGATCAGTGGTCGTTCATCGTCACTAATCACGCCGATGCCGTTGTGTTGATCATCCCCCAAAATAAAGTGACGCAGCACCCCATCGAAGGCGCGCTCAAGATTGGTTTGGGTAAAGGTATCGCGAGTCGTCCCATACGCCAGTACGGTCCCTTTGATGATCACGGTGCGATCGCAAAACTCAGGGACTGAGCCTAAGTTGTGGGTCGAGACCAACATCAAGTGACCTTCTTGGCGCAGCTCTTTTAATAAGGCGATGATTTGATCTTCGGTTTTGACATCGACACCGGTAAACGGCTCATCCAGCAGAATCACCTTGGCTTCTTGCGCCAGCGCCCGTGCTAAAAACACGCGCTTTTTCTGACCGCCGGACAACTCGCCGATTTGGCGTTTACGAAGGCCATCCATGTTAACTCGCTCAAGGGCGCGAGCGACGGCGTTGTGATCAGAGGCTTTGGGGCGGCGTAAAAAGCCCATGTGGCCGTAGCGGCCCATCATGACGACATCTTCCACCAACACGGGGAAGTCCCAGTCGACCTCTTCGGCTTGCGGTACATAGGCCACCGCGTTGCTTCGAAGGGCTTGGTTAACCGGCATGCCCAAGATACGGATGGAGCCTTCGCTGATCGGTACAAAGCCCATAATCGATTTAAACAATGTGGATTTACCGGAGCCATTTACCCCCACCAAGGCGGCGATGGTACCGGTTGGGAGTTCGAACTTAGCATGACTTAATGCGGTGTGGCCGTTACGGTAGGTCACCGAAATATCGTTCACCGATAAACCGGCCGGTAAAGTTGCACTATTCATTGAGAGCCTCGGAAGACGCTTGGGTTAAGCCTTGCACCACTGTTTCGGTTGTTACACGTAACAGATCCAAATAGGTTGGCACAGGGCCATCGGCCGCGCTTAACGAATCGACATACAACACACCGCCATAAGCGATGCCGGTTTCCCGAGCGACTTGTTGGGCCGGTTTATCGGAGATGGTGCTCTCGCTAAAGATCACCGGAATGCGGTGCTTACGTACCGCGTCTATCACTTTACGCACCTGTTGAGGGGTGCCTTGTTGATCGGCATTCACCGGCCAAAGGTAGAGTTCGGTAAGATTAAAATCCCGAGCCAGATAACTGAACGCACCTTCACTGGAGACTAGGTAGCGTTGATCTTCTGGGACGCTTGTCAGCGCCTCTCGCAGCGGCGCAATCGCAGCCTGTATCTTGGTTTTGTAGGCGTTGGCGTTGGCGGTGTAACCCTCGGCATTAGTGGGGTCGTATTGGATAAACGCCGCCAGGATGTTATCCACATAGATCAGCGCATTATCAGGCGACATCCACGCGTGCGGGTTGGGTTTGCCGTTGTACGGCCCCTCCGAGATGCTGATGGGCGTAATGCCCTTCGTTAAGATCACTTCGGGCACCTGATCCAAGTTTTGGTAAAACTTCTTAAACCACAGTTCAAGATTAAGCCCATTCGCGAGGATCAGGTCCGCATTGTGCGCCCGTAAAATATCGCCAGGGGTCGGTTGGTACTCATGGATTTCGGCGCCAGGCTTGGTGATCGACTCCACATCAGCCAGATCACCGGCCACATTACGAGCCATATCGGCAATAACCGTAAAGGTGGTCACCGCTTTAAAGCGCTCGTCGCTGAACGCCATGCTCGGGGCGAAGGTCATCAACACCCATGCCATGGCACAGGTCAATCGGCGTATTGTAGGAAGCGTGAACATGACCATCGAAGACCCCTTAGCTTTCGTATAAATGAATAAACCAAGGAAAATGATAATCATTATTGATTGGAAAATAAACGGTTTATTACTAAGAACCGTTTACGGGAGCTGCCTTACTTCCCGATGCAGAAGCTTGAGAAAATCCGCCCTAGCAGATCATCCGAGCTGAATTGACCTGTGATTTCGCCCAGGGCTTGCTGCGCTTGGCGAAGGTCTTCGGCTAGGAGCTCTCCTGCGCCGTTGTAGATCAATTGCTGGTGTCCTGTGGTCAACAGGGTGCTGGCTTGCTCAAGCGCCTCTAGGTGGCGTCTGCGGGCCAAGAAACCGCCTTCGGTGGTGGCTTGATAACCCATGCATTGCTTTAAGTGATCGCGCAGCGCATCGATGCCCAAGTCGGCTTTGGCCGATAGGTGCAGTAAAGGGTAACCGTGTGCGTCGGTCATGCCGATGGTTTCGCCGCTCAAGTCCGCCTTGTTACGAATGACCGTGATTTTGGAATCATCATTAAGCTGATCGACAAACTCAGGCCAGATCTGATGCGGGTCATCGGCAGAGGTTTTGGTGCTATCAACCATCAAAAGGACGCGATCCGCTTTTTGGATCTCATCCCATGCGCGTTGAATCCCGATGCGCTCTACTTCGTCCGGCGCATCGCGAAGGCCTGCGGTGTCGATGATGTGCAGTGGCATGCCATCAATATGGATATGCTCGCGCAGAACGTCTCGCGTGGTGCCTTCGATGTCGGTGACAATGGCGGTTTCACGCCCAGCCAGTGCGTTCAGTAGGCTGGATTTACCTGCATTAGGTCGCCCTGCAATTACTACGCTCATCCCTTCGCGGATTAAGCTGCCCTGCTTCGCTTCGCGCTGAACCGCCTTAAGTTGAGCGATGATCACTTCAAGGTCGGATTGCACCTTACCGTCGGCAAGGAAGTCGATCTCCTCCTCGGGGAAGTCGATCGCCGCTTCAACGTAGATGCGAAGCTGAATCAGGGATTCGACAAGCTCGGTGATGCGGCGGGAAAACTCACCTTGCAGTGAGCGCAGCGCACAGCGTGCCGCATGTTGAGAGGAGCTGTCGATCAAATCAGCGATCGCCTCGGCTTGAGCCAGATCGAGCTTGTCATTCAAGAACGCCCGCTCCGAGAACTCACCAGGACGCGCCAAGCGAGCACCTAAGTGCTGCACGCGCTGCAACAGAAAATCCATCACCACCGGGCCACCGTGACCTTGCAACTCTAGCACATCCTCGCCGGTGAAGGAGTTGGGACCCGGGAAGTACAGCGCAATCCCCTCGTCCAACTCGTTGCCGTCGGCGTCCTTAAACGGGCTGTAATGCGCGTAGCGTGCCTTGGGCGTGTAGCCTAAAACGGCTTCGGCAATCAACGCGGCTTTCGGGCCAGAGACGCGAACAATCCCCACGCCACCACGACCTGGGGCGGTGGCTTGAGCTGCGATGGTGTCTTGTGTGTAGCTTGTCATGGTGATCGTTTTCGTTGCGGTTAAACACAAAAGGCTCCCGAAGGAGCCTTTGTTATGGTCGGGAGGTCATCTTAGGATGACTTATCCCCTGCTTCAATCTGTTTGTTGATCACGTATTGCTGTGCGATCGACAAGATGTTGTTCACAACCCAGTACAGGGTCAGACCTGCAGGGAACCACAGGAAGAAGAAGGTGAACAGGATTGGCAGCATCTTCATCACCTTCGCCTGCATTGGGTCTGGCGGTGTTGGGTTCAGCATCTGCTGAATGAACATGCTCGTCCCCATCAGGATTGGCAGGATGAAGTATGGGTCTTTAGCGGACAGGTCACTTAGGTATAAGAACTCAGCGTGACGCAGTTCGACAGACTCGGCCAGTACCCAGTAGAGCGCGATGAAGATTGGCATCTGAACCAAGATTGGCAGACAACCACCCAGTGGGTTGATCTTCTCTTTTTGGTACAGCTGCATCATCGCCTGAGACATCTTCTGACGGTCATCACCGTACAGCTCTTTCAGACGCTGAAGTTCTGGGCCAAATTTACGCATCTTCGCCATGGATTTGAACGCTTTAGCGTTCAGCGGGAACAGTACCGCTTTCACCAGCAGCGTAATACCGATGATCGCAAGACCCCAGTTACCCAAGAAGCTGTGCAAGAATTTCAGGATTTCGTACAGCGGAGAGGCAATCCACCACAACCAGCCAAAGTCGATGGCAAGGTCTAGGTTTGGTGCCACTTGCTCCATCTCTTCGATGTCTTTCGGGCCAGCGAAGAAGCGCGCACCAACGGTTGAGCTCTCGCCCGCAGGTACCGTCAGCTTAGGAGACATAAAGCCGATGATGTAGTTACCGTTCGCTTTACGTGAGCTGTAGGTGTATTCAGCACCCGGCGCTGGGATCCAAGCACTGGCAAAATAGTGCTGGTTCATCGCTACCCAACCGTCTTGTGACGTCTCTTTGAAGTTGCCATCTTCGTCGATGTCATCAAAGGTGTACTTGCGGTAGTTGTTCTCAGTGGTTGAGAACACAGGGCCTAAGTAAGACTGCATACCCATGTCAGGCGAGCCGTTTGGATCGGCGCTGCGGTCACGCTTGATCTGACCAAACAGGTTAGCGGTGTAGTCTGCATCTGTCGGGTTGTTGATCACGTAGTCTACGGCGATGGTGTGAGAACCTTCGCTGAACGTGAAGCGTTTCGTGACTTCAATGCCGGATTCCAGAGTGGTTGTCAGGTTAACCACTAACGAGTCGTCGCCTTCTTTCAGCGTGTACGTATCCGCATCGGCGCTGTAAGTCGCACGGCCTTGCGCATTGTCTGGGCCTTGTGGGCCAGTCAGACCGCTTTGCGCAACGTAGGTGCGATTTTGCGTTTGCTCCATCAGGACAAACGGCTGCTCGCTGTTGAGGCTTGCTTTGTGCTCAGGCAGGGCAACTTCAATGATGTCGCCGCCACGTGTGTCGATCACAACGTCCTGAGTTGGGGTGATGACTTTGATCAGCTTGGCGCTGGCAGGAGCATCGGCCACCGCTTGTGGCTCGTCGGTGCTCGGTACGTCAGCGGTTTCGCTGACCGTAGCTGCGTTAGGCAGATCACCACCGGTGGATTGTTCTTCATAGGCGGAAACCGATGCTACCGGTGCCTGATTTTCAGGTTGGCCGTATTCTTGGTTCCACTTGATGATCAAGACATAGGAGATCAGGGCCAAGGCGCCAATGAGGGTAATTCGCTTAAAATCCATGGTTAAGACCGTCTATCTTGGTTCTTGGATGTTTGAGTTGTTTTGCGAATCAGGCGTTGCCAGCACTTCTTCGACAGTTGTTGAAGCTCTTCATGGCTCAGGTCGCCCAAACCGGGACGCGCCAATACAACCATGTCGATGGCCGGTAAGTTATTCTGATTCAGGCGAAAAGACTCGCGAATGATACGCCGAACTTTGTTTCGTTTCACGGCTCTGCGTACATTTTTTTTGGAGATGACAAACCCGATGCGTGGATGATCGAGATTGTTTGGGCGGGCGAGGATTAAAATCCTCTGGTCGGGTACTTTGACCTGAACGTTATCAAAGACGGATTTGAAATCCCCGGCCGCGAGCAGACGCAGCTGCCGGGGATAGCCGTATTCGGTCATTCAACGATGAACCAGACCTAACGACTGCAAGCCAAATTAGGCAGACAGACGCTTGCGGCCTTTCGCACGACGACGGTTGATCACAGCGCGACCGTTTTTAGTAGCCATGCGAGCACGGAAACCGTGAGTACGTGCACGTTTTAAAACGCTTGGTTGAAATGTTCTTTTCATCAGTCAGTCCTGTAAATGCTTTATTGCTCGATTTTGGCTGGCTGAAGCCCAGTGAGCAGAAAATTTAAGGCACGAGATTGTAGTGAATCCTCTTTATGAGATCAAACCTTTTTAGGCGTAAAACTGCAGTTTTCTGGGGTTTTTACAGCCTTTTCTTTTTACATACCCGACGTTCGGAACAAAGTTGTTTAAAAGCCAAAAAAATCTTAAATCTGTGAGTTAAATTCTAAAAACCTAATTATTTCAATAATATAAATTGTTAATAATGCTGTGGTTAAATTGTAATCAATCTGTTCAAAAGCGGTTTTTGGGTTGGTTTTGGTGGATTTTTGTGCGGATGTCTCTGTGTCTTGTTTTTTAAGCTGTGAACAACCAAAAAAAGTTTTCACATTTGTGGATAAGTGGTTGATCTCACGTTAGAATAGCGGCCATTCATATGGATTGACTGTTCGCGGAGCGTCTTCGGCTTATGTCGTCACAATTATGGGAACAATGTCTGCCTAATTTGCAGAGCGAGTTTCCCACCCAACAATACAACACTTGGATTCGTCCTTTGCGTGCAGAGGAGAGTCAGGGTTCTGTATTGGTGTTGGTGGCGCCGAACCGTTTTGTTCGCGATTGGGTGAACGATAAGTTTTTGTCTCGTATCCGTCAGGTGGTGTGTGATGTGTCAGGTGACATCAGTGCGGACGTTCGCATCGAGGTCAATCAGCAAGGCGCAGCGCATTTAATGTCGCGACGCATGCCCCCTGCTCCGCCCCGTCCTCGTCCGGCAGCGCCACCTTCGGCGCCGGTTCCTCAGCCTGCAGCGCAGCCAACCCCAGCGCCAGCCGCCAGTGTTATAGCTTCGGAATTGGCAGGTACGCAAGACAGCTATTCGTCGCCAGCCAGTGCTTCAAGTCATGAGTTTGAAGATGTGGTGATGCACAAGAATGAGCATCCTGTAGCCGAAGTAAGTACTTACTTACATCCTCAAGGTCAGCTTCAACCCCAGTTGGAGTTGGATGTGGGTGTGGTTGAGCCAGAGCGCAAAGTGGATGTTGAAGGCGGTCTTCGTCACCAATCCAACCTGAACGAATCTTTCACGTTTGAATCCTTCGTTCAGGGTAAATCGAACCAGTTAGCTTTAGCGGCCGCTCAGCAAGTAGCGGATAACCCAGGCGGTGCTTACAACCCACTCTTTATCTATGGTGGTGTTGGTTTGGGTAAAACCCACTTAATGCACGCGGTGGGTATGGAGATGCTGCGCCAAAACCCGAACGCTAAGATTGTGTATTTGCACTCCGAGCGATTCGTGGCGGACATGGTTAAAGCCTTGCAGCTGAATGCGATCAACGACTTTAAGCGTTTTTACCGCTCGGTCGATGCTTTGCTGATTGATGATATTCAGTTCTTCGCCGGTAAAGAGCGCTCCCAGGAAGAGTTCTTCCACACCTTCAACGCCCTGTTGGAGGGTGGTCAGCAGATGATTCTGACCTCCGACCGCTACCCAAAAGAGATCCACGGTGTTGAAGAGCGTTTGAAATCCCGCTTTGGTTGGGGGTTGACCGTCGCCATCGAGCCGCCTGAGCTTGAGACGCGTGTCGCCATCGTGATGAAAAAAGCCGAAGAAGCGCGTATCTCCCTGCCGGATGATGCGGCGTTTTTCTTGGCGCAAAAGATTCGATCCAATGTGCGTGAGCTTGAGGGTGCGTTAAAACGCGTCATCGCCAATGCGCATTTCACCGGTAATGCCATTACCACACCTTTTATAAAGGAATCCCTTAAGGACCTGCTGGCATTACAGGACAAACAAGTTAGTATTGACAATATTCAGCGTGTGGTCGCCGAGTATTACAAAATTAAGATATCCGATCTGCTCTCTAAGCGTCGGAGTCGCTCGGTAGCACGGCCTCGTCAGGTGGCGATGAGTCTTGCTAAAGAACTCACCAATCACAGCTTGCCGGAAATCGGTGAGGCGTTTGGTGGTCGCGATCATACGACGGTGTTGCACGCGTGTCGTAAGATTAAACAACTGCGCGAGACCGATACGGATATCCGCGAAGATTATCAAAACCTGTTGCGTCATCTGACCGCGTAACAGTGGAGCGAACTAAGGTAGGTAGCCATGAGATTCGTCATTTCACGTGAAGCACTGATTAAGCCATTACAACTGGTGGCGGGCGTTGTCGAACGTCGTCAGACCCTTCCAGTCTTATCCAACATTCTGCTGGTTGCAGAAGGTGATCAACTGTCCATGACCGGTACGGACTTGGAGGTTGAGCTGGTTGGTCGTGTGGTGCTTGAAGAGCCCGCCGAAGCAGGCTCTGTCACTGTACCGGCGCGTAAGTTGATGGATATCTGTAAATCCCTACCGGATGATTCGCGCATTGAATTAAAGCTGGATGGTCAGAAGATGATCATCAAGTCTGGTCGCAGTCGTTTTACGCTGTCCACGCTGCCGGCGGCTGAGTTCCCGAATGTGGAAGACAGCCCGCAAACGTTTGATTTGACGTTGTCGCAAGGTCAGTTGCGTAACTTGATCGATCAAACCGGCTTCTCAATGGCGCAACAGGATGTTCGTTACTACCTGAACGGCATGTTGTTGGAAATCATGGACAACTCGCTGCGCACAGTAGCAACCGATGGTCACCGTTTGGCGACCTGTGTTGCCGGCGTAGAGACCTCGCAGACTCAGCCGCAACAGATCATCGTGCCGCGTAAAGGTATTTTGGAGCTGGCTCGCTTGCTGCAAAGCGGTGAAGAGCCGCTTAAGTTGGTAATCGGCGCAAGCCACATCCGTGCGCACGTGGGTGATTTTACCTTCACCTCTAAGCTGGTTGATGGCAAGTTCCCCGATTATCAGCGCGTTATCCCGCGCAACGGTAACAAGACGGTACTGGGTGACCGTCAGGAGCTGCGTAAAGTGTTCAGCCGTATTGCGATCCTCTCCAACGAGAAGTACCGCGGTGTACGTCTGTCGCTGACCAACGGTTTCTTGCAGGTTATGGCTAATAACCCGGAGCAGGAAGAAGCGGAAGAGACCATCGCGATCGATTACCAAGGCGAGCCGCTCGAAATTGGCTTCAATGTGAACTACCTGTTGGATGTCTTGTCGATTTTGAACACCGACATCGTCCGCTTTACGCTGTCTGATTCAAACAGCAGCGCGCTGGTACAGGGCTTCGATGAAGACGATAGCCTGTACGTTGTTATGCCAATGCGTATGTAATCCGTCAGGATCTGTACAGCGTCTTAAAGGCGCTGTACGCCCTCTATGCCGATCACCTCACTTCGCATCCAAAACATCCGTAACCTCTCTGAGATCGCTTTTGAGCCCGCCTCGCGAATCAATATCGTCCATGGCGCTAACGGCAGCGGTAAAACCTCTTTGCTTGAGGCCATCCACTTTTTAGGCCTGACCCGCTCGTTTCGCACCCATCAGTTTCGCTATTTGGTCAGCTCTGAGCATAAGTCGTCTCTGGTCTTTGCCGAGGTGCAAAGCCGTGTCGATACCAAGCCACAGCCCTTAGGGGTGACCCGAGCGGTCGATGGCGCGGTGAATATTCGCTACGCGGGCCAAACCATGGAGCTGCCGGATTTGGCAAGCTTGTTGCCCCTTCAGGTCATCAATACCGATACGTTTGATCTGTTAGAGGGCAGCCCGTCGATTCGACGACAATTCATCGATTGGGGCGCGTTTCACGCGGATGCTCGGTTTATTCATGTCTGGCGTGGGTTTAAACGTGCATTACAGCAGAGAAATTCCCTACTGAAATGTGGTAAAATCGACCGCACTTTACGGCAGATTTGGGATAAAGAGCTGGTTCAGTACGCTGAGCCGCTTACGAATCTTCGTCAGCAGTATATTGAGCAGTTAATACCGGATTTTGAAGCGATTTTATCGCGCCTGAATGCCGATCTTGATGTGCGTCTTAAGTTTTCTCCGGGCTGGGATCAATCCATCCCGCTGGATGAGTTACTTGAGGCCAACTTTGAGCGAGATTTAAAACAAGGCTTTACTGGATCAGGCCCACAGCGTGCCGATCTTCGCGTTAAAGCCGATGGGGTCAGCGCCGCTGAGCGTCTGTCCCGTGGGCAAAAGAAACTGGTCGTCAGCGCGCTTAAATTGGCACAGGGTAATGTGTTTCACCGAATGAGTGAGCGCCCTTGCATCTACTTAATTGACGATTTGCCATCAGAGCTCGATGAAGCCCATTGCCGGTTTTTCTGCGAGTTTTTGGAAAACACACATAACCAATGTTTTATCACCTGTGTTGATCCGGCTGCCTTGCTGCCGTATTGGAAGGAAGACACAGAGCTGGCCTGCTTTGAGTTAAGCCAAGGCCAACTGATCGAGACAGATTGAGTCAGGAGACAGCCATGAGTGGCGAAGAGACTAATTACGATTCAAGTAGTATTAAAGTCCTGAAAGGCTTGGACGCTGTTCGTAAGCGCCCGGGGATGTACATCGGTGACACCGACGACGGCACCGGCCTTCACCACATGGTTTTCGAGGTTGTTGATAACTCCATCGATGAAGCATTGGCAGGTCACTGTAGTGAGATCAATGTCACGATCCACACTGACGAGAGCATCTCGGTATCGGATAACGGTCGTGGTATCCCGACCGACATCCACGAAGAAGAAGGTGTGTCGGCGGCCGAAGTTATCATGACGGTCCTTCACGCCGGCGGTAAGTTCGACGATAACAGCTACAAGGTATCGGGCGGTCTTCACGGTGTGGGTGTATCGGTGGTAAACGCCCTGTCCTCTGAGCTGATCTTGACGGTCCGTCGCAAAGGTCAAGTGCACCAGCAAAAATACGTTCATGGCGTTCCACAAGCCCCTCTGGCGGTGATTGGCGAAACGGATGAGTCAGGTACTGAGATTCGTTTTAAAGCCTCTGAAGAGACGTTTGCGTTTGTTGAGTTCCAGTTTGATATCCTTGCTAAGCGTTTGCGTGAGCTGTCCTTCTTGAACTCCGGTGTGCGTATTGTCCTGACGGATGAGCGCGCTGGCCGCCAAGAGATCTTCGAATACGCCGGTGGTTTGGGGGCGTTCGTGGACTTCTTGAACAAGAACAAGACAGCGGTTAACAAGATTTTCCACTGCACGGGTATGCACGAAAACGGTGTGGGCGTTGAAGTCTCTTTGCAATGGAACGACACCTATCAAGAATCGATTCACTGTTTTACCAACAACATACCTCAGCGCGATGGCGGTACTCACTTATCAGGCTTCCGTGCAGCATTAACCCGTACGCTGAACAACTACATTGAGTCTGAGAATCTTAACAAGGGTAATAAGACCGCAACCTCGGGCGATGACTGCCGCGAAGGTCTGTGTGCGATTATCTCGGTTAAAGTGCCGGACCCTAAGTTCTCATCCCAGACCAAAGACAAACTGGTTTCGAGCGAAGTAAAAACCGCGGTCGAGCAGATCTTTGCTCAGTACTTTGTGGATTACCTGCAAGAGAACCCGCAAGAATCCAAAGCGGTCGTCAACAAAATGATCGATGCGGCGCGTGCTCGTGAGGCGGCGCGTAAAGCACGTGAAATGACCCGTCGTAAAGGTGCTTTGGATATCGCAGGTCTGCCAGGTAAGCTTGCAGACTGCCAAGAGAAAGACCCTGCGCTTTCCGAACTCTACCTTGTGGAGGGTGACTCCGCGGGTGGTTCGGCTAAGCAAGGTCGTGACCGTCGTACCCAGGCGATTTTGCCGTTGAAAGGTAAGATCCTGAACGTCGAAAAAGCGCGTTTTGATAAGATGCTGACCTCGGCTGAGGTAGGTACTTTGATCACGGCACTGGGTTGCGGTATCGGTCGTGAAGAGTTTAACCCAGATAAATTGCGCTACCACAGCATCATCATCATGACCGATGCGGACGTCGATGGATCGCATATCCGTACCCTGCTTCTGACCTTCTTCTTCCGTCAAATGCCGGAATTGATCGAGCGCGGTCATGTGTACATTGCGCAGCCACCACTGTTTAAGATCAAGAAAGGCAAGCAAGAGCAGTATCTGAAAGATGAAGATGCGCTTGAAAACTACCTTCTGCAAGGCGCGTTGGATGGTGCAAGCTTCCACGTAAATGAAGATGCTCCTGCGGTATCGGGTGCAGCGCTTGAAGCTTTAATCAATCAGTACCGTAACGTTGAGTATGTCATTGAGCGTTTGAGCAAGCTTTACTCTGCACAGGCGATGACCCAGATGATCTATCTGCCGGTATTAACGCCTGAGATGCTTTCTCAGCGCGAAACGGTTGATGGCTGGACGGCAAACCTTCTTAAAGCGTTGGAAGCTCAGGCGAGCGCGAGTGAGCGCTGGAGCTATGAGGTTGTTGAAGATAAAGAACATCGTGTCTTCTTGCCGCGTCTGGTGTACGTAAACCACGGTGTAGATACGACGTACACCTTCCGTAATGACTTCTTTAACTCTCGCGATTATGCAGCCATTGCGAAGATGTCTGAAGCCCTCTCTGGCCTTCTGGAAGACGGTGCTTACGTACAGCGTGGTGAGCGTAAAGAGCCAGTTGCTAATTTCCGTAACGCCATCGCCTGGTTGTTGAACCAGTCTAAGCGCGGTACGGTGATTCAGCGATACAAAGGACTGGGTGAGATGAACCCAGACCAGTTGTGGGAAACCACGATGGACCCTGATGCGCGTCGTATGCTGCAAGTTACGATTGAAGATGCCATTACCGCTGATCAGCTGTTCACTACCTTGATGGGTGACGATGTTGAACCGCGTCGCGCGTTTATCGAGACCAACGCCCTGCACGCATCGAATGTTGATGTATAAGTAGCGGGTCTCTCGGTTAAAAAAAGCAGCCAATCGGCTGCTTTTTTATTGCTTGTCATATTTTTTTAGTGAGATAACTTGTTTCACAGGAATTAGATAGTATTCACTTATGTTGTTAGTGTAACTATCACTTCAGCATTACGGCATAGCTTTAGTGATACCTCGGTTAAGCTTATGAATCACTTACTAATCCTCTTTTAGCTAGATCGATTACAACTATGTCGATTTGTGCAACACCTGGGTATTCATCCGCAATGTTCTGCCAATAATCTTTGAGGGCTTGAGAAAGAGCGTTTAAATTGGGTCTTTTTCTATCAATCTTCCACCGTCTATTAGAAGCTATATTTTGAGAAACTAATAGAAAAACTCCACAGCCTGCTGTTTCCTCTCGTAGGTAGTCTCCGGCGAGCTGGTTACGTAGCCGCTCGCAAAGTTCGGGACCGGACCAGCCTTTATCAAGCAATTTGAGCTCGATTGGCACTGGAGACTGCACATGGGTGTTTTGAAGCCAGATATCCATCCGTTGGCTGTTCGCAAGTTCTGGTTCTTGAGCGGTGGTATATTGGTCGCGACATCGTTGATTGAGCCAGCCAGCAATTAATGTACGGGTTTCTGTTTCGCCTTCTGCTCTCTGCCATGTCTGCCAGGGGCTATCGTTCCCTCGTTCTAGCCAGTTCTTTAAGTCTTTTAGTCGGCATACGGTAAGATCAAATAACTGGCGATGAGTGGCAGGAATAATAGTTTGTACCCTGCTGAATTGGTTTACTTGCTCGGCTGACCAAGGCTCTAAATCTCCATCCTCTTCTGCTCGTTTGTATGCCTGCTTGGCCATCCAAGGACGATAGCCATGGTCAGGATGTTCTGCTGCGAGCGCTTTTAGCGAGAAATAGCAGTCCTTTCCTGGGCATTCCGATAGGAGGTTAAATAGTCGGTTACGTGCCTCTTGAGCATCATCTCTAAGATCTGGAGAGTAAACACCAGAACCGGCGCGATTCACATCGTCTTCAACTCGTATATAACGATGCATAAGAATGTAAAGTGACTTCAGTTGATTAGCCGTTCGGAATTTTCCTATCTGGGGTCTAAGGTTATCGGAGTGCCTATTGCCGATGAGAGCGGTGATAAAAATTTGTGAGGCTTGAACCGCATCTTCTGGCACAAGCTTAGAAAGCCAGTGTTCGATTTCAGGTATATATCTATCTGGATCGCAATCTACGAGTAGAGAGTACCAGTAAGCAATGTTTCGGTGATCTTGAGAAAGTCCTATTTGTTGCAAGGCTAATTCGATAAGCCGAGCGTTGTTAGTTCCACCTTCAATTAATATTCGCAAACACTCACCGCGATTTACGTGTAGGTATGCGTTATTACTAAACAGCCACTCTAGTATTACCCGCGCCATAGGGATATGAAGCCAAGGTGCATGATAGGCTAAATTATAGATAATATAATGACGAGGCTGTTCGCTGTTCGATATAGAATTGTCCAGTTCCCATGTTAGCTCCTGGATAACAGCACTTTCTGTTAAAGCCGGGAAAGCTTTATGTACTTTCTCAAGCCAGTTTGGAAAACCATTCAATTCCCAAGTGATGTATCGCAGTGCGTGGTTTACCAGAGATTCATTTAGATGATTTGGAAAATTAGCTACTTCCGATGATTCTATCTCAAGGCCAGCCAGTGCAAAGATTAGAGCATAGGGAATTGAGTTGTCTCTTATGTCTCCCTCAGATTGAAGCGTCGGAGTATAGTGTCGCCAATAACTTATAGCGGCATCACGGTAAGCGTGCGCAACCTCTTCTCCGAATTTAGGTATGAGCTGCTGCCAGTTTTTGCCACTAGAACTACTCGTTGATATGCCGCTTTCCAAGAGCTCATGCAGTAGCCAACATTGATCACTACTCAGCTCGCTCGGCTCCAAGTTCGGCGGATTTTTAATCCTGTTAGGGTTGTCACATACACTTGCTATCCATGCATCAATAGACAGTTTGCGCTGCTCATCTTCTTCTGCTCTGGTTCGCTCGAACTCTGCCTGCCTTTCTTCATATCGGCGCGTTGCTTCTGTGATGGGAGGATTAAGCAAGATGTCTAAACGAGCTCGTAACTCGGTATACCCAGTAGCGGCTTCCTCTAAACATCTGAGAGTGTTTTCTGGGCTGTCTGCTTGTAAGTAAACACGAAAGGCGGTGCTCAAGGCTACCAACTTGTCCTCAAGAGAGGGACGTGATCTGATAGAATCAAGAAGTCGCGGTAAGCTTGACTCATCGAAACGCCAGAAATGGCCTAACCATGAAACTAGACAGTCATCGATTAATGGCTCAGCTGACTCTGAGGTATAGCGCCGTCTCGCTTGATCGATACTAGCCCAATAGAGAGCATCGTTGAGTTCTGGCCATGCTGGAACCATTTGGCTCAAATTGTCTTTATAGTCATTGAAATCAGAGCCATTCCAGAATCTTAAGGCAGGCACCATTAGTAATATAGATAAGGTGTTAGTCTCTAGGGACGCAGGATTGCGTTGCTCTATTAGTCTTTCCGCAGCATGTACGGCTGGGCCTAGTAACCAAGCATACTCTTCAGAAACTTGGCACTCACCTCTCTCTATATACGGATCCGTCTCGAGATAGCCTAGGAGTCCGTCAATTAGTTGAGTTATTTTTTGTGGGTCTGGGTCAATTGATAAACGCCCTATAAAATTATGGATAGAGCTTCTAAGTCCAGTTGAGGTAAAGCGTTCAAATGGTGGTAATTTCCTCAAGGAGGAAAGAAACTGCTCAACACTTTCAAGTTCGGGTTCCGCACCGTCCAGTATTTCTGCAAGCAGTTGACGTGGAATGAGAGAGTCAGATTCATTTATTTGACGCCAAACGAATCGTTTATCTTCTACTAATCCACACGCTAATACCGCCCGGACAGATGCTATCCTAGCGTAGATACCACGCGTAGGATCAACAGCAATCTCTGCCAAAGGATGTATACAGGCCGACATGTTACCCTGCCAGGCAAGTCTACCAAGGAAGAATATAGCATCATCGTTATTACGATATGCATTGATTAGTTGCAGGGTATCAGGAGAAAGCTCAGGATTTGCAATTCGGGCGATAGCGCTGTGATCTCGGGCAGTGCGGCCATCTTCATTAGTAGCAATGCGACGAACTATATTTGCTAAGATTTCCTGTCTCTCGCGCAATGGAAGTCTAGACGGATCCCCTCCTTCAACGGCTAGCTCTGGAAGAATTTGAAGCGCACTTAGTCGTATAGTGTCATCAAATAGAATCAGCCAAGGTAAAACAGAGCGGAGACGAGGAGTAACAATCTTTTCGCCATATTGCTCACGAAAAAAGAGAGCTTCGATTGTGGTACAGCTGCCCCCTCTTCGTAGGAGGCCGTCAAACCACTCAGCAGCAAGTAGCTCTAGAACTTCTCTGTGTCGAAATCTGACGGCCCCATAAATGATGTCGTTAAAAATACCGCGCTCTAACAGGGCCCTAACTTCTTGTGGTCGCCAATCGACTAGGACGGCTTCCGCGTCAATACCTGGTTTTACCTGTATTGAATCAGGCACATTTAAGCCAGGCTTACCGCTAAGTACGACGGCTGCTGCTAAACAACGAGCTCCGTCCTTTGCCAATTCAAGGTTCAAGGGCTGAAGTTGGGCGCGGTCGATACTATGATCATCCCTTAGTCGCGTATCGATGTTATGTCTGAGGAGATCCAATCGGCTCCCCAAAACATGGTCTTCGTTCCACTTGATTAGAATTCCTTCAAGATCAAAGGGGCGTTCAGCAAGGCTCCAAAGGTTTGTCCTGTCTATTTCCGTCAAAAGACCTTCAATATCACGTGCTCCTTGGGCAGCAGAAAATAGGCGAATCCTATCGGTGTCCAGCGGAAGCATTGTATAAACTTTTAGTGCGCTAACGACTTCGTTTGGTTGTTCTGAATCGTCGTTCTTGTCGCTTGCAGCACGCAAGAACAAACTTTCGTCAAACAGCTTTCGGTCTGCTTTAGGATGCCAGGCATATGGGCGGCTAGAGAGGTAAATGTGAGCGCGGTGTTCACTACCTCTGATGCCCATTGCAAACCGTCGTAGCGCCTTTCGAAGGGCTCTTGGGCTTTCAAGCCTTGCTTCGTCGATAGAATCGAGAAAAAACCAAGCTTCTTCTGTAGACTGGCGCCATGCGTGAAACTGGTCTTCATCACCTACTTCAAAGGCCTCATAGAAATCATTTTCGATGTCCTCGATACGGATGAAGAAGGAAGGTTTGCCTTGATCCTCCAGGTGACATGCGCGGAGCTTTAGCTCTTCCGTTTTCCCGGCACCAGCCTCCGCTAGAATAACGCATCGAAACTCACGCTCTAGTTCATCCCAGCTACTAGGTGAAGTAAGCCCCCACGCTGATTGATCTTCCTTAATGCTATCACTCTCGCCACGGATAGGTGAAAACAGCCTGTTGAGTGGTACGTGCCTGCTATCCATCTCTATTCTCTATTCTCTATTGGTTTAAATTATGGCGTTTTGGGGCAAGGGTAATAGGCTGACGTCAGTACAGTGTATTTCAAAGAATTTATTTTTGAGTAAGGCACGCGTACTGTTGAAAACTAACTTCCTTCTCATCTGGTTATCTTGCCATCTTTTAGGGATAGGTGGTTAGCAAGTGCTGCACTCATTTGCCACCACCCCCCCGCTTCTATACCTGCATATTGGAGTTCGTCTGGATTATGTTGATATCTGTATAGATGTCACTTCACGAATAAGCTCTTGAAATGATTAGATTTGATTAACCTCTTCCTTACTTGAATCTTTCAGCCTTGGCTGCTCGCTTAGCTTTTTCTTCAAGTAAATCTTAGCTTGATGTGCTGAGATCATTTGACGTGCTGAGTTTGAGGGGTACAGCGCAAGTATTAAGAAAGCCAGCGCAGGCCAGAAGAAAAATTCCTGGCGGTTTATTATTTCATCGACGAGTTTGATATCTTTTTCATTGATGAATGATTCACATATATTTAGGATGTTTTCTGGTTTCAGTTTTGTCTTCTCTGCAAGCGAATTACTATCCAATGGCGTTTTTGAGCAGGTTTCTGTTGTTAACCGCCAATTTTGGCCTTGATTATATGTAGGGTTGAGTGTCGCGCTATATGCTGCATCATGGCTTAACCACATCCATTGTGTTTCATCGTTAAATTTCACTAAAGCAGCATTGCTAGTCGCAAGCCCTATTAAATACATAGAAAATATAACAAGGAAAAGTGCGCTGACTACTAAGAAGGTGGCGGCTAGGCCGTATCTGCCTTTCTTAACTTCCTTTTTTTCCATATCAAATAGGCTGTTCAGGTTAGCAAGTCTCCTAAGGTCTAGATTGTTTTCTTTAATCCATTCAATGAAAAATTTTATTTCTTGAATTGATTTTGCTCTTGTATTGAAAAGCGTGTTAAAACGCTCAATATCTTTTCTATCGTTCCAGAAATCTGTAACAGATTTGTCATGAAAGTCTTTCCCGCCAATAACTATTGCGTAGAGTCTGTTTAATAATCCATACGATGATCCTGCTCTAATCCGGAACCATACTACTGCGAACACAATTAAAAGAATGGATGTTAATGTTGGTAAGTAGTCAGATATTATTCCTAATGTTGCTGCGTCCATTGCTATATCCTTTGCCCTGCTGGGCTTCTATATTTGTTAGCACAACTATTGTGCTCTTTTGTGGAATGTCATTTTTTTCGAGAAATTAATGTTAAATATAACAATTTCTTGATGATCCCTAGAATGAGATGTTTTGTTCATTTTTTATTCTGTTTTTGCTGAACACTCATTAAGTGTTTATGAAATTATATTTTGATCATGTTCCACGTGGAACATTCTGGAGTGAGTCTCTGATTGAAGCCTAATGTGCATGCACTTCTTGTCGGAGCTGGATTAAGTCGACGGTTTGGAAGCGATAAGCGGACTTATCGTTTAGGCGATAGTGATCAAACTCTATTATCAGTTAGCTACCAGAATGCGTTAGAGGGTGGTTATTCATCCCTATCTTTGGTTCTACGAACTGGTGAATACCCTTCCGATGTGGGTTTACCGAATTCTGTAAATTGGGTGTGTGTTCCTGAGTCTGAACAAGTAGGTTTAGGCATCAGTATTCGCGAAGGGGTTAAAGCGATTTTGGCTCAAGCAAGCGATAAGGTCGATGCGATAGCCATTATACTTGTCGATATGCCCTATATATCGCCAGAGACTCACAGAGCGCTTCTAAGGGCGTTTTATACAACCCCTGATAAGATTGCTAGACCTGTCTTTGAAGGTCGTCCTGGGCATCCTGTGATCTTTCCGAGGCGCTGCTTTGGACGGTTGATGAGTTTGTCTGGCGATGCTGGGGTTGTGTCAGTTTTATTAGGTGAAGAACTTAACTGGGTACCTGTTTCAGGTTTGGGGGTGGTTAAAGATATCGATACCCTTGGCGATCTTTCGTAGTTCTTGTAGCTATCAAATACTTTTAAATCTAGATGAAATTGTTCCACGTGGAACACGGCAGGTTCTGAAAAAACGAGCCGTGTTTGGAAGCATGTAATGGATGCTTATGAGTTGTAATTGACCCATTGATCATCAAGGTCGGCTGACTCAATGCACTTCTCGACAAATTTAACGCCCTCTACTCCCGCGTCGATTCCAGGGTAATTCACTTCGCTAAGACGTTGCTGATCGTTCTGGTCGGTTGCTTGCATTGCTATAGCAAATCGTCGATAGAGATTAGACCAAGCTTCAAAGAGCCCTTCGGGATGGCCGCCGCCTATTCGGTCTTCGCTAAATGCGATGTCATGTAGATATCCCATTCCGCGTTCAAGTGGCTGCTGAGGTTTGCTTTGTACTTCATAGGTCATTTGATTAGGTCGCTCCGCTCATCCCACCACTCAAGGCTGGCTTTAGAGCCTACAATTCGAATTTTCTGACCGTGCATGGAGCCTGCGTTAACGGCGCTGGTTCAAACAAAACCGGTAGCACCGCCTTCATACTCCAAGAGTGTATAAGCGTTATCTTCAAGTGGAGCTCGGCTTTTGATAAAGCTTTGTCGGGTACACAGTAGCCGCTTAATGTTGAGGTCTGGCAGCATAACTTCGCATAGATACAAAGGGTGTGTGGCAAGATCACCAAGGACATAACTTGGGCCAGCAAATTTTGGATCTACACGCCAGCGTGTGCTTGGATTGGCCTCCTCTACGGCCTAGTTATGGAATCCGTGGGCAAACTGCATATGCATCATGCGAATCTCCCCAAGCTCGCCATTGGCGGTCATATTGCGTGCTTGAAGGATAAGTTAATGCCCTGCATAACCGTAGGTCACACCCAGTACCCGATTGTGGTGTTTAGCAATGCACTTTAGGTGCTCTGCCTCTTCGGTGGTAAAGCATAATGGCTTTTAACAGATCACATGTATGCCTGATTCAAGAGCGGCTTTGGTGATGGCATAGTGGGTGTTATTGGGTGTGGCTATGGAAACGGCTTGTATGCCATCGAGGCGCTTGGTTTTCTCTTTGAACAGGGTTTGATAATCCACATAACATCGGTCGGCATCGAGCCCAAGTGATACACCAAAACGTTTTCCTCGTTCTGGGTCTAAATCAAATGCACCGGCAACCAGTTCGAAGCTTCGATCCCTAAGTGCCGCCGAGTGGTGAATGTAACCAATTTGACTGCCTTCGCCGCCACCAACCATCGCCCAGCGAATGGGTTTTGAAATGGGTGTGTAGCCAAAAAACATTGTTCTATCCTCTTGTGAATTATTCTTCTTGTAATGGCGTTCTTGTTAAAAACCGATGCTGTCTTTGTGATCGATGAGAGCATTAACCGGGTCCATCTTTGAGTAGTACAAGTGTCCTTTATCCAAGCAGAGTCCTGCTGTCTCGTAAGGTATGCAGGTGCTGAGCTTGGCAAACTCATCTTCAAACTCGATATAGCCACCTGCATGTGGGTTAATCAAAGGTCGCACGCCGTACTCTTTCAAGCGATCTCCGAAATGGTTTTGATGTGCTCCATCATCTGGTGCCAATCTGAATCAGAAAGCCGTGCGGCCTCATCGGGTCGCCCTGCCGCTTTGTCTCGCTATGGGTGCCCCCAGTCGATGATCACTAAGTAAGGCCCGTTAAACGACTTTCCTAGATAGGTAGGAAGGCTTGGTAGCTATTGAGTCAAGCCGTTAATATCATGGGTCTGTTGAACTAGATTTGGCAGGTTATCAGGGTAGACTAAATCATCAAAAATAGTGCCGGCTACGATGCTTAGCTCGCGTTGCTTTAAAGCGTCGTCAATATCGGTTAGGCCCAAAGGAAGGCACCCATAAGGGCCAAGTTCGATGCCTTTGTATCCAGCTTGTTGGGCTTCGTCGAGTACGCGCTCCCAAGGGGGAGGTACGGGTTTTTAGGGTCGTCGACGCCCCAGCAACAAGGTGCGCTGCTTATCTGAATGCTCATGGTAGGTATGCTCCAGAACGTGCCCTTTTGGATCCGTTATGCGGTTAAGGATGGTTGGGTTAGCCCCTGTATTTATCGATGTATTTTTGAATCGATTCTCGTATGTAGATTGATGACTGGTCGGCGCGCTCTTCCCATGCAAAGACACAGCTTAAGATTACCCCGTCAAAGTTGATTTCTTTGAGGGTTTTAAAGAACGTATCTCAGTCAATCTCCCCTTCACCGATGTCTTGGTGTTGATGCGCACGGGTATTGGAGCCAGGTGGGTTTACGATGTAACGAAGCCAGATGAGGATTTGTGGTTGAAGGTATCCGCAACGCGAGCATGTACCAATTGGCCTTCAGTTGCCTTAATGCTTTTTGCTAAATGATCGCCGTAATAGAACGTGTGTGGTGCTATGTAGGAACGCTTAATCGAGGGTGAGTTAATCGTCTTAATGATGTCGACGGCTGGCTCCATATCCTCCATGCAATCCTCTGGGTGAGGTTCGATGCTCAGCACGAGCCCCTCTCTTTCAAGAATCGGTACCAGCATATCCATGGATCGCCAAAAAGCGTTTTCACACGCTTCAGCTGAATGGCGTCCTGAGGCGCCTACGTTGGAACGCTCTGGTGAGCCATCACGGCCAAACTCAGAAATCAGTAATGGGTTGTCGAGCTCAACTGCAATCTCAATAAGGCGCTTCCAGTTATCCATGGCCATCTCCCATTCATCCTGATAAGGACTCGACCATCGTACCCGGGTTGGATAGTAGCTAATGTGACATCGTAAGTTTTCATCCCTTTTTTAAAAGCGCTGAGTCGATTGGATTTAAACGCACAGGGCTGATTAAACGCAGGCTTGAAGAGCAGTCTGATGGTGTTCGCTTAGCGATTGTCTTGCAACGGACATCCGCCTTTTACGATGTTCTAGCTGAGTATCTTGAAGACAGCTCTAGTGGGTTGTCTGAGCGTTACCGAACGCCCTTCTCTATAACGATTGAGTTTATGGATGACCTTCGGCTAGCTTCGGTTGTTCATCGTTTATCTGGACTTTCTGAGCAGCATTTGCCATGACCTGACACCGATTTCTCAAGACGCTCTTAAAGAGGGTTGGATTGATCTTGTGCTGTCACACCCGTACGAGGCGTTAGCGAGCTCGATTATCGATACTCAGTTAGAGCTGGCTTTGCTTAAACAGAGCTGCCTTCAAAGCGTGTTATTCACCGCCCTTTTGTCACCTATACGGTCGTCAATATAGATTGAGGGGTACAGGAATGTTTTGTGTTCCACGTGGAACATGGAACAGTAATTGGCAAATTTGAGGCACAAAAAAGCCGACACAAGGTCGGCTTTTCGAAGAGGAAATCCCTTAGCTGTTCAGCAAAGAGATGTCCGCCGTTTGTAAGAACAAACCACGCAGTTGTGTAAGCAGTGCGATGCGGTTGTTACGTACGGCTTCATCATCCGCCATAACCATCACATCGTTGAAGAAGGTATCAACGGTATCGCGAAGGCTCGCTAGCGCGTTCAGAGCATCGCTGTATTGGCCTGCTTTGAACATTGGTGTGACTTTACCTTCCAGAGTCGTGATCGCCTCGTACAGGGCTTTCTCGGCAGGCTCAGACAGCAGGCTGGCGTTAACTTCGCTTGCACTGCTCTCTTGCTTAGCAATGATGTTCGATACGCGCTTGTTCGCAGCCGCCAGTGCATCGGCCTCGGGCAAGGTGCGGAAGGCATTTACCGCATTTACACGATGATCGAAGTCTAACGGGTTGGTTGGTTTCAACGCATGAACCGCTAAGTAGCTGTCGATCGAAACGCCTTTGTCGTCGTACCAAGCGCGCAGGCGTTCCAGCATGAAGTCCGTTACCGTATCAACAACCGTTGCTGCCGCTGGCAGGTTCGGGTGCAGTGAAGCGGCTTTCTCGATCAAAACGCGAAGGTCTAAGTTAAGTTCACGCTCGATCAAAATACGCAACACACCCAAAGATGCACGGCGCAGCGCGAATGGGTCTTTAGAACCGGTTGGCGGCTGATTGATGCCGAAAAGGCCGGTTAAAGTATCGAGTCGATCAGCGATGGAAACGGCGATACCCGCTTTGGTTTCAGGTAGATCATCACCTGCAAACTTCGGCATGTACTGCTCATAAATCGCTTTGGCCACCTCTTCTGGCTCGCCATCGTGCAGTGCATAGTGATAGCCCATCAAGCCTTGCAGGTCGGTAAACTCGTACACCATGTCACTTAATAGATCGCCTTTGGCTAAGTAGCCCGCACGTTCTGCTTCTTGTACGTTATTGCCAAGTTGCTCGGCGATAAAACCTGCGAGCTTCGAGATACGCTGAGTCTTGTCGTACACAGTGCCCAAATCTTTCTGGAAGACAACGCTGGATAGACGCTCGGTACGGTTCGCCAGAGTCTCTTTTTTGTCGGTTTCAAAGAAGAACGCAGCATCGGCCAAACGAGGACGAATCACCTTCTCGTTACCTTCGATCACCTGTTGTGGGTCTTTCGATTCGATGTTCGCAACCGTGATGAAGTAAGGCATCAGCTGCCCTTTGTCGTCCACAGCGTGGAAGTACTTCTGGTTCTCTTTCATGGAAAGGATCAAGGCTTCCGGTGGGACATCCAAGAAGCGCTCTTCAAAGCGGCCTGTTAGAGCAACCGGCCACTCGTTGAGTGCAGTGACTTCATCTAAAAGGTCCGGATCGATCTCGGTGGTGCCGCCAATCTTCTCGCCCGCTGCAATGATCTGCTCGCGAATGCTCTCACGACGCTTGGCAAAATCAGCAACCACGTAACCTGGGTTTTCCAGTTTGCTTGCGTATTCGGACGCGCTGAACAGCTCGATCGCTTCGTTGTAGTGGAAGCGGTGACCTTGCGTGTGACGACCGGAAGTTAAGCCAAGGATGCTCGCAGGGACGACTTCGTCACCAAAGAGCATGACCAGCCACTTAGCTGGGCGCACAAACTCAACGCGGCTTGAGCCCCAACGCATGCGCTTAGGGATCGGCAAATTGTCCAAAGAGGACTGTACTAGCTCGGGTAACAGATCCAGTGTTTTACCGCCCTTCTCGACGGTTTTGAAAACATAGTAATCGCCTTTGTCTGTGTTCAGCACTTCAAGGTCTGACACCGAAACACCGCAGGATTTGGCAAAGCCTTCGATGGCTTTTTCCGGCGCTTTGCAGCTTGGGCCACGACGCTCAAGGTTGGCATCCGGTTGCTGCTCTGCAAGGGACGTAATGGTAACCGCCAAGCGACGAGGCGCTGCATATGAGGTAACTTCGCCAAAGGCGATGTTGGCTTTGGTTAAACCGTCGGTAATCCCTTTGGTAAACGCCTCTGACAGCGACAGGAGGGCTTTTGGTGGTAGCTCTTCAGTACCGAGCTCTACCAGAAAATCACGAGTAGCCATTATTTTTCCTCCTGTTGGCAAGCGGCCAGAACTTCGTCACGGATGGCAAGGTCCGCCAATGGGAAGCCCAGCGCTTTACGCGCATCGAAATAGCAGTGAGCAACGTCGCGGGCCAAGGTGCGAACACGCAAGATATAGCGTTGGCGCTCGGTCACAGAGATCGCCTTACGCGCATCCAACAAGTTAAAGGTGTGAGACGCTTTCAGAACCATCTCGTAAGCGGGCAATGGCAGCTTGTCGGCAACCAGCTTATTGCACTCAGACTCGTAGTGATCAAAGTTTGAGAACAGCTTAGGCACATCGGCCTTTTCGAAGTTGTAGGTGGATTGCTCAACTTCGTTTTGGTGGAACACATCACCGTAGGTCACAACTGAACCGTCTGGGTTACGTGTCCAGATCAGGTCATAAACGCTCTCGACGTTTTGTAGGTACATCGCAATACGCTCAAGGCCGTAAGTGATTTCGCCGGTCACTGGGTAACACTCAAGGCCACCGGCTTGTTGGAAGTAAGTAAACTGAGTGACTTCCATGCCGTTTAGCCAAACTTCCCAACCTAAACCCCAAGCGCCGAGTGTTGGCGATTCCCAGTTGTCTTCAACAAAACGCACATCGTGTACGGCCAAATCCACACCGATACGCTCAAGCGATTTGAGATACAGCTCTTGGATGTTGTCAGGCGATGGCTTCATCACTACCTGAAACTGGTAGTAATGCTGCAGGCGGTTTGGGTTTTCGCCGTAGCGGCCATCCGTTGGGCGGCGGCTCGGTTGAACATACGCAGAACGCCATTTCTCAGGACCAATTGAGCGCAAAAATGTGGCCGGGTGAAATGTCCCTGCCCCTACTTCCATATCCAGTGGTTGAACCACTACGCAGCCTTGCTCGGCCCAAAACGATTGCAAAGCCAAAATCAGGCCCTGAAATGTGCTTGCATCCGGTGTCGTATGATCTGTCACGGAATCCACCTTAGTTAGACTCTATCGGGCATAAGCACGCGCGCTTGCCCAATCAGTTCGATTAGAAAATGTGTGCCAAATTATACACGAATCCACTGTTCGTGCGCGTGGCTAACACACAGGAAATGGGGGCCATTATCGATCTTTGCAACCGAGTTGGCTATGATCAGCCCTGTAATACGTGTGTGTTTGGCAAAGTGAGTAAGTATGAACTCGATAAAACCCTTTTTAGCGGTCGGTGCAATTGGCGTCTTGTCGCTGTTACCGATTCGTTGGGCGCAGGCGCTTGGGCGCTGGATGGGACGGCGGTTGGCCGCAAACCCAAAGGGTAAGAGTTACGCGATTACCGAATGGAACGTGAAATGGGCGTACCCGGATCAATCCGATCAAGATCGTAAACGCCTCATCAAAGCCAGCCTAGAGCACACCGGCATGGCGGTTACCGAAATGGGCATGTCTTGGTTGTGGAAACCTGAGCGAACACTCAAGCAGATTCGAACCGTTAAGGGTGAGTCGATCTTAGATGCGGCGATCGCCGAAGGCCGCGGTGTGATCATCCTTGGCCCTCACCTAGGTAACTGGGAATTACTGAATCTTTACATATCACAAAAACATGAGATCACCGTGCTGTACCGCCCACCCAAAATGAAACTCTTAGATGATCTGATCAAAAAGATGCGTGCCCGCTTAGGTACGGATTTGGCTCCGGCGGATCTCTCTGGGGTGCGTAAGGTGATCAAAAGCCTAAAGCGCGGTGGTACGGTGGGCATCTTACCCGATCAAGAGCCTGATAAAGGATCAGGTGAATTCGCCCCGTTTTTTGGTCATCAGGCCTATACGAT
Source organism: Neptunomonas sp. ABH4_499 (assembly GCF_056160565.1). Classification (NCBI taxonomy): domain Bacteria; kingdom Pseudomonadati; phylum Pseudomonadota; class Gammaproteobacteria; order Oceanospirillales; family Oceanospirillaceae; genus Neptunomonas; species Neptunomonas sp. ABH4_499. Next base: position 43,875 of record NZ_JBSWXK010000014.1, read on the forward strand.
GAAGCTGTTCCCACAGTTAGTCCGTCAAACCGGCGCGCATGTCGTGTGCGGTTTTGCCCTGCGTACAGATGAGCCAGGGATGTTTGATATTCACTTTATCGAAGCTGACGCCGGCATTTACGAACCGGAACTGATCGACTCGTTAACGGGCTTAAACCGCTCTGTTGAGCAGTGCGTGGCTTTTGCCCCTGAACAGTACCAGTGGGAATACAAGCGCTTTAACACCCCGCCCGAGGGTGAGAAAAAGCGCTATCGGCCTTGATGGGTTAAGTCCGCCTCGTTAAAACAGCGTCTTCGGCGATGCCTGAATAGGTAAAATTCCTATTTTGCGGACGGTCATAGCGCGTGCGGCTTCCTTTGATTAGAATGAGCAGCTATTTATCAGTTTAGAGAGCAGGATGCTCGCAGGTTCTATATGGCAAATGACAGTACAAAGGGAATTGAAGCGGTAAATCAATGTATTTTTCAATCGGATGCAATCAAAAAAGCGCAAAGTATTTGTGTTCCTGAACCAAAAAGTATTACTCCGCCTAATATGGCAGGAACAGGGTGTACCATCTACGGTACGGAGCAAAAGACTGAGTGCTCTCCGATAGATGAAAACGTGATACCTATCTTCCCTGTCCGGTTTGGGTTCAGCGGTGACACGCTTTTAGGCCTTCGTGATGGAAAGGACATTCCACCTATTCCCACAAGTATTCATAACATGCCCGGTTATGAGTTATTACGAATTCGTCGTGGTTATATTTTTATCATTGACGATCAAAATCGATGGCATATTTTTTGGTATGAGACAAATTGGAAAGATAATAATGGTGTAACGCGAGTATCTCGACGAGCTACTTCTGATGAAAAAAAAGCAAAAAGACTACAAGGGCGTGCCCCTTATTCTTTTAATAAAATCAAATGGCAAGAAGAAGTGTTTTCTAGAGGACCTTGGGATCTTGATCTTGAGGATCGCATTTATCCGTTTGCTTTTGTCAGAAATGATGTATCTACTTGCTGGATTGCCTACAGCGAAGAGCGCTGGCCATCGTTCATATTTGAGCGCTTAGAAGTTGATACCTCGCTTCGTGAAAAACTAATGATAAAACTCGATACTAAAGCACGTTCGGGTGATCATTGTGCTCCGTTAGAAGAGTTAGGTCAGTTTGCGCATAACTTTAAAGACAAGAATATAGATTATGTGAACTACGATAACTATCGCCTGGAAAATGTTTTTCGTTATACCAGTGTTGCCGATGAATCAATTAAGTTTGTAACTCAATACGCTGCTGCAGGAAAGGGGGTGTTTGCTGGTGTTTATGACCCTGCTGCAAACCATTTAGATGTAAATAAATTAATCTCTAGCCAAGAATATATCGCGGCAAAGTTTGCGGAAGAATATCAATACCCAATTACCATCGGAACCTTTATCAGGGATCTACAAGAAGATAACGATAAATATAAGTATTTAGAAGATCCTAGATATAACTTGCCGAATGATACGATTGGGTCTATGCCTGGTTCTGACTACTACAAACAGAAAAAGATTGAAGAATATAATAAGAAATACCCCGATGGACGTAGGAGAGAGCAAAATCGTTTAGAAAAGTGGATTAAAGAAGACGCATTGCATTTAGATTTTGACAAAGAGTTTGGAAAATTTGAGGCGATATTTAAACAGCATGATGAAATTTCAAAAAATTTAGAAAAAGCGTTAGTCACTATTACCGAGCGAGATGGTTTTGGAAGTCTGCATTATACAGCAAATGCAATAAAAGATATCAAAAAGCTTGGTGTAAAAAGTTTTGATTCTTCTGAAATTGTAAAATACCTATCTACGTATTACCTAGGTAGTTTGAAACAGTTAAAAAGATACCTTGGTCGGGTCTGAATTTATTAAAAACTTACTTTCAAAGCTCTTTGATAATGAAGAGGATCAAAAAAAAGAAAGCAGTAAAATAGCCATCGATTATAAAAAAATAAGAGATCAGTTAGAATATTTTAAAATAGCAATGGGTTATTTAAAAGAACAGTCATATCTTATTGGTCTTGAAGATAATAACCAAGCATCGACCGGTGAACGTTTCTCTATTGCCATCGGTGGTAACTTTAAAGTCGCATTAAATGCAGTTTATACTGAAATCGGTCATATTTTGAGCTATCGCTTCTTTAGGCATAATAGCGGGCAAGAGCGTTACGATGTGTTTGATGTAATGATTCAAAATACAACAAGATCCGTCACGGTGGGTAGTGAAAATGTACTAAATACCTTGACTAAATACTTTCAAGATACGGCCCTTGAAGGTGGAAGTCAGTCGCATAAAGCCAGAATTAGCAGTAGTGGTAGCTTGATTATTGAAAGTGGCATGGTTGGGGAGAGAAGAACCCAGCTACCTAATAAAATTGCAGAAGTGGAAAATTACTACGCAGACGTAGAGCTATCTTTAGACACCGAAAGTATCGATAATTTTACGACCAATACCAATTACTCGATTGCACAAAACGGCGTGGGTTTATTTTTATGTTCCCTTACTCTGATGGCCAACATGCAGAATTATAATGCAGCGAACCGTTCTAAAACGACGGCTGGTCGACTTAGTAGCGACCCTAGAGTGGTTATGACCCACGCTTTTGCCGAAGGGATTGGTACTGCATATAGCTTAAAATTGGATCTCGCTGCAAAAGCTGCAACAACCGCTGAGATGACTTCCAGCGCCGCACAGCAGTTATTAAACAGTCCGGGGGCCAGAAACCAGCTTGGCTCGCACTTAGATGAGCTTGCAGCGGCAGCAGCTGATGATATTGCTCGTTACTCTGGACAACTGAATCGTGGTGTTGGCTATGTAGTTGGCCAAAATATGATTCGCGGCTTGTCAGTAGCTGGTGTATTACTCTCGCTTGGTCAAGCATGGGAGTCTTTTAAAAATGATGATAACTCAGCTTTAGTGGGTCATAGCTTAATAGCCATTGCCAACGTAGCTTTGATGTTCACTAGTGTGTTAGGCCCTGTGGGCTTTGCGGTTGCTATAGGTGTACTGGTTATTGGTACCGTAATGAGTTTTATGGGTTATGACGACACTGAGAAATGGATTAAAGATTCATTTTGGGGAATATCTGATCAGTATTGGTTGGAAAAAAGGCAGGAAGTTCCAGATTTAATAACGCTGTCGACTCGAGGGTTACTAAATGAGGTTGACGTTCATAGTGATCTCGAAGAACAGTTACTTTATAACAAGAAAGTTCAAAGTGCTTTCGAAAGAGAGGTAAGATGGTATTATGACTTGTCTGTAGTATTGAATCTTAGAAATATAGGGAGTGATGAAATTGAAGTTAGTTGTGGTTCAATTCTGAAAGAAGAAGATGCTAATAATATAAGTTATAAAGTTAATGGATTCGTTACTCAAGAAATACCAGATGCTACTATATTTAATGGTACACTTTATGGAGTGAAATTGAGAGAAGTAAATTCAGTTATTGTCGATGCTAAAATTGATTTTATTAAAAAAGGTTTTGCTAAAATCAGCTTTATTGTAAAAGAAGATTTAGCTAGGAAGCTTAAAAGTGAAGGAGAGCTCCTTGAATATGAAGTTGAAGTAAAGGTACGACAACTTCATGGTAATCAACTAAGAGAGAAAATAAGGTTTAAGTTAGAAGTATGATTAAATTACCTGAATATCATTCCCGATATGCAAAATCTATGTGCCTTTTTATGGCAGTTGCTATTACTATTATGTTTTCGATGAAAGATGATGTAAAAGGGAAAAGCTATTTTGAAGGTATAGTTGATGATTTTAATTCTATCTTCTTTTTTGAAGAAGAGTTGAAAGGTTATTGGGAATCTAGTAAGTCAGTAAAAATAGCTACTTATGGAGATTTTGATAATTATAAAAAGAAGATGTACAAGTTGCATCACTCAACTGGTGATGTTGTTGATATGGTGATCGGTTTCTTACTGGTCAATATGGTCATCCCCTATTTTATTATGGGCTATCTGTTCACAGCCGTTTTTCATCCAATAGTTATTGATCCTAAAAGGAAAATTATCTATACCGTGAAACGGGGTAAGGTGTATCTGTTCCAGCGTACAGATTTCTCAGGTAAAGAGTATCCGTTTGCTGATGCTAAAGGTTCGATTATCAGTTGTGATCACGGCAAAGGGGTGTCTGTTCGATTAAAGTCAATCGATCGAGATAAATATCGAATCTTTAAAATCGGTGAATTCCCTCCGTTTAAAGATATGCAAGTTTATTATTTGGATAAAATCTATCATGCACTCGATTATACAAATGAGGCAAGCCGTTTAACTTTTGTCCGTAATGACTATTTTCAATACTTCCGCTGGATAACCACCTTCAGCCTCTACCCTTCTTTCCTGTGCAAAAAAGTCGATGACCCTTACTACCTTGCACAAATCGATGAATATCTTGCGAAACAAGAAAAAAGCTCTGCCTAGGCAGAGCTTTTTCGTTAAGGATCAGCGTTTCCAGAACGCCGGTGTGAAGAGTACCAGCAAGGTGAATACTTCCAAGCGGCCCATCAGCATCGCCAAGCAGAGAATCCATTTGGCGGTGTCGTTGATGTCGCCGTAGTGGCTGGCAACCTCGCCAAGGCCTGGGCCTAGGTTATTGAGGGTGGCACCTACCGCCGACCAGGCTGTAACTTGATCTAAGCCGGTTCCTAGCAGTGCAATCAGCATGACGACAAACACCAGCAAGTATACCGAGAAAAAGCCCCAGACGGCTTCCAGAACCTTATCAGAGATGGGTTTGTTACCCACTTTAACGGGAATCACCGCGTTCGGGTGGACAAGGCGCTGAATCTCACGATAGCCCTGCTTCAGGATCAAGAGCACCCGAATCACTTTCATACCGCCACCTGTGGAGGCTGCACAGCCGCCAGCAAACGCGGCGATGAACAGCATAAACGGCAGCATCGATGGCCAGTGGGCAAAGTCCGCTGTGGCGTAGCCTGTGGTTGTGGCGATGGAGACCACCATAAAGATCGATTTACGCAGCGCTTCAAAGGCGGGGTACGTCGAGGTGCTGATCAGCGAGAGCATGGTGATCAGGGTGATGGTCGAGAGGATCGCAATAAAAAACTTAAACTCCGGGTCTTGCCAGTAATGCAGCAAGCTGCGCTGGCGCCATGCAAAGAAGTGAAGACCAAAGTTGACCGACGAGACGATCATAAAGAAGATCGCGATCATCTCAATCGTTGGGCTATCGAAGTAGCCAATGCTGGCGTCGTGGGTTGAGAACCCGCCGATCGCAACGGTCGAAAAACTGTGCGCAATCGCATCAAAGGGGGTCATCCCCGCAAGCCAAAACCCTAAAGCACAGGCCACGGTGAGGGACAGGTAGATGTACCAAAGCGCTTTGGCGGTCTCTGTGATGCGCGGGGTCAGTTTACTGTCTTTAACAGGCCCCGGGGTTTCGGCACGGTACAACTGCATCCCCCCGATGCCGAGCATCGGTAGAATGGCGACCGCTAAAACGATGATACCCATGCCCCCCAGCCATTGAAGCTGCTGACGGTAAAAGAGAATCGATTTGGGCAGCTCGTCGATGCCGGTCATCACGGTGGCACCGGTTGTGGTCAGGGCGGACATTGACTCAAACACCGCATCCACCACTGTTAAATGGGGGCTGTGGGAGATCATCAAAGGGATCGAACCGAACACACCCAGTACCAACCAGAACAGGACGGTCACTAAGAAACCGTCGCGGGTGCGAAGATCCTCCCGCACCCGGTAAACGGGCAGCCAGATCATAAACCCGGTCGCAAGGGTGATCACAAAGGCACCCGCAAATGCGTAATCGTGGGCATCTTGGTAGATGTAGGACACGGCAATCGGCGGCAGCATGGTAAAGCTGAACACCATGAGGAGGATGCCTAAAATCCGCAGTATGACTCGATAACGCATAAATCTGTGTGCCCTAACCGTTTAGAAAAACGCCAATCCTACTTGGAACAAGCGCTCAACTTCGCCAATACGGCGTTTATCGACCAAGAAAAGGATCACGTGGTCGCCGTTTTCGACGATCACATCATCGTGCGCAATCAGTACTTCATCGTTACGCACAATTGCGCCGATGGTTGTACCTGGCGGTAGATTGATCTCTTCGAGTGCGCGTCCGACCACCTTAGAGCTGCGCTTATCGCCGTGAGCGACGGCCTCCAGCGCTTCGGCCGCACCGCGGCGCAGTGCGTGTACGGCCACCACATCACCCCGTCGAACGTGGGTCAGCAGCGCGCCGATGGTGGTTTGCTGAGGCGAGATCGCTATATCGATGACCCCACCTTGTACCAGGTCCACATAGGCTGGGTTGTTGATCAAGGTCATCACGGTGCGTGCGCCAAGGCGCTTGGCCAGCATCGACGCCATGATGTTGGCTTCATCGTCATTGGTCAGTGCACAGAACACATCGGTGTCTTCGATGTTCTCTTCAAGCAGCAAGTCGCGGTCCGATGCACTGCCGTGCAGCACAATGGTGTTGTTCAGCGAGCGCGCCAAGTGGTTACAGCGATCGATGTTGCGCTCGATGATCTTGACTTGATATTTGCTCTCTAAGCTTTCGGCCAAGCGAGCACCGATGTTACCGCCACCGGCGATGATGATGCGCTTGTAAGGCTTATCGAGCTTACGCATCTCGCTCATTACGGCGCGAATGTCTTTGCTGTCGGCGATGAAGAATACCTCATCGTCCGCTTCAATCACGGTGTTACCTTGCGGGATGATCGGTTTGCCTTGACGGAAGATCGCCGCAACGCGGGTATCCACATTTGGGATGTGTGTTTTCAGGTAAGCGATCTCTCGACCAACCAAGGGGCCGCCATAGTAGGCTTTCACGCCCACCAGTTGCGCTTTGCCATCGGCAAAGTTCAGTACTTGCAGCGCCCCCGGCTGTTTGATCAAGCCGTGGATGTGCTCGGTCACCAGTTGCTCGGGGCTGATCAAGACATCGATGGGCAGGCTTTCACGCTTAAACAGGGCTTCTTGCTGTTGCAAGTAATCGTGTTCGCGCACCCGTGCAATCTTGGTCGGGACGTTAAACAGGGTTTGGCCAATCTGACAGGCGATCATGTTCACCTCGTCGGAGTTGGTCACCGCAATCAGCATGTCGGCATCTTGCGCACCGGATTGCTCCAGAACGCTGGGGTGCGAGGCTTTTCCCTCGACCGTGCGAATATCGAGTCGATCTTGCAGCTCGCGAAGGCGACTGATGTCGGTATCAATGATGGTAATGTCATTGGCTTCGCTGGCTAAGTTTTCTGCCAGCGAGGCACCGACCTGTCCTGCGCCTAGAATGATGATCTTCATATCTCTGATCCGGTCGTCTGTTTGGTCAGAACCGCATAATAAAAGCCATCATGCCCACCCGTGGTCGGGAACAGCTGACGGCCGTACGTTTGTGCTTCGCCCCACGCCGCGTCAATCGGTACCGAGGTGGCGTCTGGGTGCGCTTTGATAAAACGGGCGATCTGTTTGTCGTTCTCTTGCGAGAATACCGAGCAGGTCGCGTACACCAGTTGGCCGCCGGGTTTGAGCAGCCCCCACAGTGTTGTCAAAATCGAATATTGAAGCGTCGCAAGGGTGTGGATCGCCTCGCCTTGGCGGACAATCTTGATGTCTGGATTACGGCGAATCACGCCCGTGGCACTGCACGGCGCATCCACCAAAATGCGATCATACCGCTCGCCTTGGTGCCAGTCGGCTTGGCTGGCATCGCCAATGATGACGTTGGCGTTAAGGCCCAAACGAGACAGGTTTTCATCAATGCGTGTTGCGCGACGCGGATCCACTTCTAAGGCGTCCACGGTGCAATCTGGACGCATCTCTAACAGGTGGCAAAGCTTACCGCCAGGGGCGGCGCAGGCATCGAGAATGCGATCGCCCGCTTGCGGGTTCACAAGTTCGGCGGCCAGTTGGGCAGCTTCATCCTGAACACTGACAACGCCTTCATCAAAGCCTGGCAAGATGTGCACATCACAAGGTGTCGCAAGCGTGATCCCATCTTCACTGAACGGTGTAGCGAAAGCGTCGATACCTTCATCCGATAGCTGAGTTAAGTAGGCATCGCGCGTTACTTTTAAGCGATTAACACGAAGCGTCATCGGTGGATGTTGATTGTTCGCGGTTAGAATCGCTTCCCACTGGGTTGGCCAGTTCGCGCGCAGCTTTTGGACAAACCAGTCGGGGTGGTTAAAGCGGAAGGCTTCATCGCTCTGCAAGGATTCCAGAAGGGTGTCCTTTTCGCGCTCAAAACGGCGCAAGATCGCATTCACAAGGCCCGCATGCTTGGGTTTGTCGAGCGATTTGACCGCATCGACCGATTCGCTGATCGCCGCATGGGCTGGAATGCGCATCGCCATCAGCTGATACAAACCCACCAATAACACGCACAGCACATCGTCATCGCGTGAGCGCATCGGTCTGTCTAGCAATTGATGGGCGATGGTCATCAGTTGAGGGAAATGACGAGCGGTGCCGTAGCAAAGCTCTTGAAGCAGAGCACGATCATTGGCCGCAACCAAGGCTTGAGCCGAGGGTAAGTGGCTGGAAAGTGAACCGGTATTGTTCAGCAGCGGTAACAAGGTGTTCGCTGCAACGAGGCGAATGTTGCTCATGAGCCGAGCGTAACGCCCCCTTCAAACAGCGCACGACGTGCGTTTAACAGTGCTTTGGTGTCCATCGCTTTACCGCCTGGCAGCTGTACGCGGATCAGATTGAGCGCTGTCCCTTCGCCACAGGCTACGGTGATCACATCGCCAGAGGCGTCCAGTACGGTTCCCGGCGCATCTGTACTGCTGCTGTCGCTTAAAGAGGAGGCGTGTACGCGAAGCGTGTCATCACCAAGCTGCGTAAACGTACCTGGCCAAGGCGAGAGGCCGCGGATTTGTCGATCAACCAAAAGTGCCGGTTGGGACCAGTCGATCTGCCCCTCTTGTTTTTCAAGCTTATGAGCGTAGTTGGCAAGCGCGTCGTCTTGCGGCTCCGGTGTCAGGGTTTCGGCGTCCATCAAGGCGAGTGTATCCACCAAAGCGCCTGCGCCCAGTAAGGCTAAGCGATCGTGCAGTTCGCCGGATGTGTCGGTGTCATTGATGGGGCAGCTCACTTTGTAGAGCATATCGCCTGTATCCAGCCCCACATCCATCTGCATGATGGTGATGCCCGTTTCGGTGTCACCGGCCAATACCGCGCGGTGAATCGGTGCCGCGCCACGCCAGCGGGGTAACAAAGAGCCGTGAACATTAATGCAGCCTTTGGCTGGCGTATCCAGTACAGCTTTAGGTAATAGCAACCCGTACGCGACAACCACCATTAGATCGGCACCAAGAGCAGCCAGTTCTGCTTGCTCGGCTTCGCCTTTAAGCGACACCGGTTGGTACACCGGGATATTGTGCTCCAGGGCGAGCGCTTTAACCGGGCTTGCGGTCAACTTTCGGCCTCGGCCTGCGGGGCGGTCTGGTTGGGTGTAAACGGCGATCACATCGTGATCGGTTTCCAGCAGTGCGCGTAAGCTGCTTGCGGCAAAGTCCGGGGTGCCTGCAAAAATGATCTTCACTGAGCTCTCTCTGTTTCAGTATGGGATGGCTGTCGGTCGACGTCCTACCCCATAGAAAAACAGGCTTGCCTTAGCAAACCTGTTGATGTGTTCTGTTGGATCGCAACGCCTTAACCGGCGGCGCGCTCTTGTTTGTGCTTTTTCTCAAGCTTGCCGCGAATTCGGTTACGCTTAAGCGGCGAGATGTAATCGACAAACAGTTTGCCGTTTAAGTGATCCAGCTCGTGCTGAACACACACCGCCAACAAACCATCGGCTTCCAGCTCGTACGCTTCGCCGTGTTCGTTTTGCGCTTTTAGGATGATGCGATTCGGGCGCTCTACGTCTTCATAGAAACCAGGAACCGACAAACAGCCCTCTTGCATGCGCTCAAGCTCTTCGTCGATCACTTCAAATGTTGGGTTGATCAGCACCAGTGGCTCGTTCTGATCTTCGGAAACGTCGATCACCACGATGCGCCGGTGAACATTCACCTGGGTCGCTGCAAGGCCGATACCTGGGGCATCGTACATGGTTTCGAACATGTCTTTAACGGTTTCACGCAGGGCGTCGTCAAAGGTTTCTACCGGTTTTGCAACGGTGCGCAAACGCGGATCCGGGAATTCTAGAATGGGTAACAGGGCCATAATTCAACTAATGCTTTGTTCATGAACGGTTTGCGACACTGGCATCCTTTTACGGGATCGATCTTTAAAATTGTAAAAAGATCGGTCAAGTCACTCTACTAATCAGTGGACAGGTCGACATATCTATTATACTGATATGGCGTGACGATGCATTTGTCGTTTACCATACAAGGTTAAATAACAGGTTTTAGTATACGCTCACAACCCAAGATCCACTAATGCATTTTTTGGCCAGCCCAGATAACAAAACGGGCCAAGGTGCGGGTTAAGGTTGTGCTCTATCGGAACTCGGGTCGGGTTGTGCAGTACAACAAGGCCCTGCAGCAAGGAAACTGGAGAATGAAAAAACTGGCAGGTCTGTGTTTGGCTTCGTGGTTGGCGATCAGTACGCCCATCCAGACACATGCCAGAGCGGATGTCCTCGCTCTGCAGGAAGGCTACCCACAGGAATACGTTGTCGTGAAAGGAGATACTCTTTGGGATATTTCCGGTCGCTTTCTCAAAGAGCCATGGCGCTGGCCAGAGCTTTGGGATGTGAACCCGCAGATCGATGATCCGCATTGGATCTATCCTGGCGATATCCTGTATCTCACGTGGGTGGATGGCAAACCGAAGCTGCGTAAAGGGAATAACAAGCTGACGCCGCGCGCGCGCGTGACCCCTTTGGAAAACCCAATCCCCGCGATTCCGTTAAAAGACATGCACGCATTTATGCATGAAAACGTGATTCTGGACGAAGAGCTGATGTCCGACACCCCTTACATCCTTGGGGGTAAAAACCGTCGCATCATCGCAGGTGCCGGAGACCGTGTGTATGCCCGCGGATTCATCGACGATCAGCACTTGAATCAGAGCATCTACCGCCCTGAAAAAGAGTTTCGTGACCCGGTCACCCAAGAGCTGCTCGGTTACGAGCTGTTCAAAGTGGCCGATACGCGCATCAGCGCCATCAACGATGACATCGCCACACTGGAGCTGACCAAGTCGCAGCTGGAAGTGCGAGTGATGGACCGTGTGATGCCAGCACCGGAATCACGTATCCAGTCTATGTTCTACCCATCGCCAGCCCCAGAGGAAACCGAAGGCTTTATCTTGTCGGTTCAGCGTGGCGTTGAGAAGATCGGTCGTTTTGATGCGGTCGCGATCAACAAAGGCCGTCGCGATGGCGTTGAAGAGGGTAACGTCTTCTTGGTGTACGCCAAAGGTGAAGAGATGGTCGACCCCGTTACAAAAGAGCTGGTTCAGCTGCCGGATGAGCAAGCGGGTTCTTTGATGGTGTTTAAAACCTACGACAAAGTCAGCTACGCGCTGGTGATGACGGCGTTGAACGTCCTGTCGGTAGGCGACCCGATCAAATCTCCGGATCTGTAAGATCCACACCACGCCCCATGGATGGGGCGTTTTTGTATCTCCTCTTAAGCCCAATAAGGATATGACGTGGCTGACGACGCTTTTCTTGACACCGCTCCCTTCCCCTCGTTTTCGATCCATGAGCCTGCGCCCGATAACTGGACATTGCAGCCGCGCCTTTGGGATACCGAAGGGCCGCATCAACCGATCCCGGTCAGTGATTGGTATCTACTGAGTACGCTGTCAGGCATTGGCCCAGCTAAGCTGCAAACCCTGTTTTACGAGCGCTGGTCGCTGGAACGTCTGTTAAACGAGGCAAAGCGCCCCAAGATGATTAAGTCGGATCATCTAAATGTGATGGAGCAGTTCTTAAACGAGCAAGGCGATGCTTACGGCGCATGGCAAGCGATAGAGCAGCAATGCCAACAAGCGGGGTTTCATGTGCTCACCCCGGATCATGCGGATTACCCGCCGTTACTCAAAAACGCCCATGACCACCCCGTTTTGTTGTATGTCCGCGGTGATCTAACCGCCCTTCATCTGCCTTGCATTGCCATTGTCGGCAGTCGAAACGCCTCGGCCGGTGGGCTTCGGCATGCGTACGCGTTCTCCAAAGCACTCAGCCAAGCGGGTTTTATCGTCACAAGTGGCTTAGCGCTGGGGATCGATGCCAAAGCGCACCAAGCGGCGGTGGATCTAAAACGCCCCACCATCGCGGTGATGGGCACCGGTTGGGATCGCATCTACCCAAGCGCACACCAAGGATTAGCGCGTGCGCTGCTGGATGAAGGCGGCGCATTGGTCAGTGAGTTTCCACCAGGTACACCGCCATTGGCTACGCATTTTCCAAGGCGTAATCGGATCATCAGTGGCTTATCCACAGGTGTGCTGGTGGTGGAAGCGGCGCTGAAAAGCGGCTCTTTGATCACGGCTAAGCAAGCATTGGCGCAAAACCGAGCCGTGTTCGCGATCCCAGGCTCCATCGACCATCCCGGCAGTCGCGGCTGTCATTCTCTTATTCGCCAAGGCGCCACCTTGGTGGAGTCGATCCCCGATATGGTCGATGAGCTCAGTGGCTTTGTGGCCGGGTATCGTCAAAGTTTAAACGCGCTTGAAGCCGAAGATGTACCGCCCTCACAAACGGAGGCGATGAACGCCCTAACGTCGGATCAGCAAGCCCTGTTAAAGCAGATCCCCTTTTCTACCTTGTTGATGGATGAGTTGATGCTTCAGGTCGGTACGCTCTCACTGACCGCCCCACTCCAAGTCATTTTGATGGAGCTTGAAATGCTCGATTGGATTGAATCCACCGGCGGTGGTGTTCGGCGGATTCGGTAGTGATATTGCATCACGCCCATCAAACGAGTAGCGTTTGCCCTTTCGAAGTACAGGTGATGATGATCAATGAATGCTTTGCAGATCTCGCAAGCGGTGCATGCACTGCGACAAGGGGGCGTGATTGCCTACCCAACCGAAGCGGTTTGGGGGCTCGGTTGTGATCCGTTTAATGAGGCCGCGCTGCATAAATTGTTGTCGGTTAAGCAACGACCGATCGAAAAAGGCGTAATCCTCGTAGCGGCATCAACCGACCAGATTGCCCCTTTGTTTGATCCGTTAACCGATGAAGAGAAAGCGACGTTAACGGCCACATGGCCTGGGCCTAATACTTGGTTACTGCCTGACCCTAACGACTTGATCCCTTCGTGGGTGAAAGGCGAGCACAGTGATGTGGCGGTGCGTATCAGTGATCATCCACTGGTAAAAGCCTTGTGTGAAGCGTTTGATGGGCCGATTGTGTCAACGTCGGCCAATCCGACATCGTTAGAACCTGCAAAAGATTTGTTGAAAGTGAATACTTACTTCCGACAAAAAATCGATTTTATCCTACCAGGCAGTCTTGGTGGGTTGGATCGCCCGACACAGATTCGTTCTTTACGAAGTGGCGCCACGGTTCGTGCGTAAACTGAGCCTTTTTGAGGATCGTCCCAAGGCGTGAAAACACGTACACTTAGTCCTGTTCATTAGACCACCCCAAGGAGTCATGCATGTCTGATCAGCTCGATCGCCCCGATATCGAAGCGGTTAAAGCCTACCTACTTTTGTTGCAAGATCGCATCTGTGATGCGCTGGCAAAGGTGGATGGCGAAGGCACCTTTGAAGAGGATGCTTGGGATCGCGAACAAGGCGGTGGTGGTCGTACTCGGGTGATCAGTGAAGGTGGCGTGTTTGAAAAAGGCGGCGTGAATTTTTCACATGTGTTTGGCGAATCCATGCCCGCCTCGGCCACCGCGCACCGTCCAGAATTGACTGGACGCTCGTTTCAGGCGATGGGTGTCTCCTTGGTGATGCACCCTCGCAATCCGCACATTCCTACCTCGCATGCGAATGTACGCTTTTTCATCGCTGAAAAAGAGGGCGAAGCACCCGTTTGGTGGTTTGGTGGTGGCTTTGACCTTACCCCCTACTACGGAAACGACGAGGATTGCCGTCACTGGCACCAGGTAGCAAAAGACGCATGTGACCCGTTTGGCGATGAGTTCTACCCGCGCTTCAAACAGTGGTGTGATGATTATTTCTACTTAAAACATCGCAACGAGCCACGGGGTGTGGGCGGATTGTTTTTTGATGATCTAAACGAGTTGGGCTTTGAGCAAAGTTTTGCGTTGATGCAGTCCATTGGTAATGCCTACATTGAGGCGTACACACCGATTGTGGAGCGACGTAAACCGGAGTCTTTCACGGAAGCCGAGCGCGAGTTTCAGGCGTATCGCCGTGGCCGTTATGTGGAGTTTAACTTGGTATTTGACCGCGGCACCTTGTTTGGTTTGCAGTCTGGCGGTCGCACAGAGTCCATCTTGATGTCCTTGCCGCCGGTGGTGCGTTGGGGGTATGACTGGAAACCTGAGCCAGATTCGCGTGAAGAGCGCCTCTATACCCATTATTTACAACCCAAAGATTGGCTAAGCGTGTAAACGCTGGCCATATCGGCTGCGCAGGATGGCTCTGCGCGTTACAACAACAAAGGTGAAGAACCCATGACCGATCGTTACGTTGTCGCTGGAAACCCGATTAAACATTCTAAATCCCCCGAGATTCACGCAGCGTTTGCTAAAGCCACAGGACAGGATTTGACCTACGGCACCTTGATGCCAGAGGTCGGTCAGTTTGATCAAGCGGCGACGGCGTTTTTCAACGACGGCGGTTTGGGGATGAACGTAACGGTGCCTTTTAAGTTGGATGCCTTCGCGCTTGCCAAGCACGCCACGGAGCGCGCGCGCTTGGCTGGAGCGGTCAACACCTTGTACCTGAACGATCAAAACGAGATCTGTGCCGATAACACCGATGGCTCTGGGCTCTTGCGGGATGTGACGATGAACTATCAGGTGCCGGTCGCAGGAAAACGCATCTTGATTCTGGGCGCAGGTGGCGCGGTGCGTGGTGTATTAAAGCCGTTTCTGGATGAGCGCCCTTCTGAGATTGTGATCGCGAACCGCACAGTGTCCAAGGCCCAAGCTTTGGCCGATCAGTTTGCTGATTATGGTAACGTGAGCGCCTGTGGATTTGATGCGTGCGCGGGGGAATTTGATCTGATCATCAACGGTACATCGGCCAGTTTAAGTGGCGATTTACCGCCAGTGCCTGCCGAGGTGGTCGGCCCGAACACCGTATGTTACGACATGATGTACGGCGCAAAACCGACGCCGTTTATGGACTGGGCGCTTGATCAAGGCGCGGCGCAAGCCATTGATGGGCTGGGGATGTTGATTGAGCAAGCGGCCGAAGCCTTCACGATTTGGCGCGGTGTACGTCCCGATACCACGGACGTAACTCGATCAATTCGTAACCAATTGACAACTGTTTGATTTTCAAACGTAAATTTTTCGCGATTCCACGGCCTTGGCTTGCAAAAAGTCGGTATTAGGGTTTATAACCAAAGAAACTCTCTGTGGAATTACGACATGGAAAAGCACGAACCTTTATCGCCAGAAACGTTGTACCGGGTTTGCGATACAGATCTGTTGCCGTTTAGAACCACCGAAACCCTAGAAAGCTTTTCGGGCTTTTTCGGCCAAGAGCGCGCCCTCGAAGCGATGAGCTTTGGTGTGGGGATGCGCCGTCCGGGGTATAACCTGTTTGTGATGGGTGTTCCGCACACCGGTCGTTTCTCGTTTGCGATAGAAAACCTCAAAGGCCTCGCCAAAAAAGAGAAGAAACCTTCTGATTGGTGCTACCTCAATAATTTGAATGACTCCCGATACCCGATTGCGATAGAGCTGCAAGCGGGTAAGGCTGTGCAGTTGCGCCGTGATAATCGTCGTTTGATCGAAACCATCATGACCGAGCTGCCCGCCGCGTTCGAAAACCCAGCGTATCTGCGCCGCAAAGCCAAAATCGAGCGGGATTTTAACCGTCATTACGATCAAGCGATTGAAGCGGTCGAGAAAGTAGCCCGTGAGCACAGCATTGCTTTGTACCGCGATGCCGGTTCCGTTGGCTTTACGCCGGTGGCCGAGGGTCAGGCGATGGATGAGGCGATGTTCTCCCAATTGCCGGAGGAGATCCGCGATGCGTTCAGTCGCAACATCAATGAGTTGGAAGATCTGCTCAACGACAGCTTAACGGAACTGCCACAGTGGCGACGTGAAGCGGCCGACAAGATGAAATTGCTGGACCGCGATACCGCACGTCATACCGTATCGCCGCTGATCCAAACCTTAAAAGAGAAGTTTAACCATGTATCCGGCCTTGCCGATTATTACAATCAGCTAGAGCGCTACATCGTTAAAAACAGCGCAGACCTTCTAAACGATGAAAAACTGATCGAAGCACGGGGCGAAGTCGGCAAACGCAACCCGTTGGATGAGATGTTTGGTGTCAACGTGGCGGTGGATCACACGAAAACCAAAGGTCAGCCAGTGGTGTTTGAAGCACACCCAAGCTACGACAACCTATTTGGCCGAGTTGAATACAACAGCGACATGGGCGCGATGGTCACTAACTTCCAGATGATTCGTCCAGGGGCGTTACACCACGCCAACGGCGGGTATTTGATCATGGAAGCGGAAAAGCTCTTGGAGCAGCCGTTTGTGTACGGTGCACTCAAGCGCGCGCTTAAATCCCACGAGATCCGCATCGAAAACCCAGCCAGCGAATACGCAGGCATCAGCACCATCAGCTTAAGCCCGCAGCCTGTGGCGCTGAACGTGAAGATTGTCTTGGTGGGCGGCCGTAACACCTATTACCTGCTGCAGGAGCTGGATCAGGACTTCGAAAAAATGTTCCGTGTGGTGGTGGATTTTGAGGAGGAGGTCCCGCGGGATGCTCAGTCGATCCGCAACTATGCGCGTTTGATGAAAACCATAGCCGCCGAAGAGGGCTTAGCCGCGCTGACCCGTGAGGCCGTGGCGCGCTTGGTTGAGCAAAGCTCGCGCTTAGCGGGTGACCAAGAGAAACTTTCGACTCACATCGGTGAGCTGGTGGACTTGTTGTGTGAAGCCGACTACAAGCGCACCACCAGTGGCGACGAACTGATTACTGCACAACACGTGGAAGCTGCCTTGGAAGCGCAATCGCGTCGTACCGGACGCTTGTCGGAACGCATCCTTGAGAGCATTCTGAACGAAACCGTGTTGATCGATACCGATGGCGAAGCGGTCGGTAAGTGTAATGGCCTAACGGTACTGGAAGTCGGTGATGTAGCGTTTGGCTCGCCTGCGCGCATTACCGCAACGGTACACCCAGGCAGCCGAGGCATTGTTGATATTGAGCGCGAGGTTCAGCTAGGTCAGTCGATTCACTCCAAAGGGGTGTTGATTCTGTCCGGTTATTTGGGCCATCAATATGCGCAGGACTTCCCGTTGTCGTTATCCGCCAGCATTGCGATGGAGCAATCGTACGGCTATGTCGACGGCGACAGTGCCTCGATGGCTGAAATCTGTACCCTGATTTCGGCGCTCACGCACATTCCTATAAAGCAGCAGTACGCCATGACCGGCTCTATAAACCAGTACGGCGAAGTACAGGCGATTGGGGGGGTAAACGAGAAGATCGAAGGCTTCTTTACCTTGTGTCAAACGCGCGGTTTAACCGGCAAGCAAGGGGTGATCATCCCGAAAGCCAATGTGCGCAATCTGATGCTGAAAAAAGAGGTGGTGGATGCGGTCAAAAATGGCGAGTTCCACATCTACTCGGTAGCTACCGTTGATGAGTGCTTAGGCATCTTAATGGGTAAAAACCCAGGAAAACGTAAAGACGATGGCAGCTTTACCCAGCGCAGCATCAACCACAGTGTGGTTAAACGCTTAAAAGAGCTGCACAAAGCCCTGTCCGGTGGTAAAGGCAGTGACTAACTGCATACCTTAACCCGCCCTTCTCGTAAAAAGCCCTCTTTTGAGGGCTTTTTGCTGTTGGGGCATTAAAGCGTTTTTAAGTAAGCGATCAGGTAATCCTGCTGTGCTTGATCGGTGATGGCGACATGGCGCATCCGGGTGCCGGGCACAAATGCATCGTTATCTGAGATCCACTTACGCAAGTTGTCATCACTCCATGAGAAATCCGCCTGCGACATCGCCTCTGAATAGGCAAATCGAGGCAAGCTACCCGCCTTGCGCCCTGCTACTCCAGAAAGGCTTGGCCCAAAGGTGTTTTTACTGGAATCGGCTGAGTGACAGGCGGTGCATTGAGTTGCGAAAACTTGCTGACCGGCGGCAGCCATCGCGGCATCGTCGGCCATCGCATAGGTGGGCAGTAACAATGCAGCGCTAAGACCAAGAGTAGAGAGTACTTTTAACATCGTTTTGACTCCTTTCCGTTAACTGATGGCCTCAGTATAAAAAAACTGTCCAGAGCGTTTCGCCGTCCAAAAGTACTGTTTTAGCCGACGTTCATGGGGTTTTAGCGACGTTTTTGTCGCATATCAATATATCCATTCTATTTGTATGGTTTTTGTCCGAAGCTTGATATTGCGCATTGTTTTAAGCCGGAGGGTGGCCCTACGCCGGGTTTTTATGAAGGGCATTGGATAAGTGCTTGAGTCTTAAAGACTGTTGCCGAAAAGAAACATTGAAGCTTTCGAAATCTTGAACCACTTTTAATAAAGGGACGCTTGATCTCGAAAGTGCGACCTAACAAACAGCTTTCGCAGCAAATCATGGTTATTTTGCTGCAAATTACGATCTTTTTGCTGAATAATCCGATGGGTTAAACTAAAGTTTGAAATGCAAAAGTGATGTTTCTACTATTCGGGAATCAGACAGTTGTGGCGTGTATGTCCATGTTCATCATCCCTAAACATGACCTGACAGCGTTACAAACGGCTCTCTTATTAAGGGCGGGAACTCTATGCTTTACACCCTATCCCGCCCTCTTTTTTTCCCTTCTTAGTACAACGTACTCATTTCACTTTTGGCGTGATCGATTACCGGAACTTTACTTATCGGTTCGGTCATACATTACCAATAGGATGCCCCGTTTAGGTCACCATGCCCTGAGCAACGTTAAGGATTTACGTCAGCAATGTACTACTTACTTGGACACAATTCGGAGTTCGACACCATGAGCAGCCCAACCCCCGATAATAATAAGCAGCGCACGCTCTATAAATTGCAGGATCTTTTTGAAACACGCCTCCCTGCGGATCAAGCAGAGGCACTGACCGGTTTCGCGAATCAGCTTTACATCTATGCACCGGAAAACGAGCTGGTGGAGCGACCGATCGAAACATTGTACGGCGCAACGCTAAGCTGCTGGACCTTCGTCGGCGGGTTCGGCAAAGCGCTGTCCAAGGTGCAAGTCTTTAACCCGGACCTTGAACAACACGGTTGGCACTGTAACCATACCGTGATTCAGCTGTTGATGAAGGACTGCCCTTTCATTGTTGACTCGGTACGTATGGCTCTGAATGCGTTGGGCATTGGTATTCGCGCGATTCATAACATCGTGATCCATGTTGAACGTGATGAGGCGGGTAACCTTGTTAAGCTGGGTGAGCCAGGCCAAGGGGATGCTGAATCGATGATCTACCTAGAGGTAGACCGTCACACTGAAGCCGACCTTCTGAAGAAGATTGAAAGCGAACTGACAAAAACCCTTAAAGCGGTGTCCTACTCGGTACGCGATTTCCTACCGATGAAAGAGCGCGTAGCCAGCTGCGCGGCGGATCTGGAAAAAGCCGGTTTTGCTGAAGAAGCGGTGTTCGTGAACTGGCTGCTGGACGATCACTTCACTTTCTTAGCGGTGGATGATGTCACCTTTAAAGGCGATGCCATTACCTTAACCAAAGGCTCTTCGCTGGGTCAGTTAGATGGCAAAGGCTTAGTCAATCTGGAAAACAGCGAGATCTCATCCGAGCCATTGATGATCAGCCGTCACGGCGAGCGCTCTCGTGTGCACCGTCCTGCGTATTTGGACTTGATCACCGTTGGGCACTTTAACGCCAAAGGCGAGTGCGTTGGCGCAACTCGTATTCTGGGCTTGTACACCTCTCCGGTTTATCTTGAGCGTCCATCCCGCATTCCGTTGATCAAAGACAAAGTGCAACGCATTTTGGATCGCTCTGGTTTCCGCCTGAACGGTCACAGCGGCAAAACCTTCCATCAAGTCTTGATCGATCTGCCGCGCGATGAACTGTTCTTAGCGTCGGAAGATGAGCTGTTCAAAGCCGCGATGAAGATTTTCCATCTGCAAGAGCGCCGCCGCGCCTGCATGTTGGTGCGTAAGGATAAAAGCGGTCAGTTTTACTCTTGCTTGTACTTTATCCCGCGTGATCTGTTCAGCACGGCGTTGCGTTTAAGCATCCAGAACTTGTTGAAGGATACCTTCCAAGCGACTGATATTGAGTTTATGAACTCCTTAGGTGAATCGGTTCTGGCGAGAACCTACTTCGTGCTGCGTGTACCGCAAGGCACCGAAGAGCCGGATTACGAGCAGCTTGAAGCAGATGTGCAAAACCTGTCGCGCTCATGGAGCGATGATCTGCACACGGCGATGATCGATGCTTTTGGTGAAGAGAAAGGAACAACGCGCAGTAACCAGTACCGCGATGCCTTCCCGGCGGCGTACCGTGAGCACTTCACCACCTTACACGCGGTGCACGACATCGAGAAGATGGAAGCGTTGAGCAAGCAACCATTGAGCATGAGCTTCTACCGCCTGCTGGAACAATCCCAGTCAGTGCTGCGCTTTAAGTTGTTCCGTGAGAGCGAATCTCTGATCCTATCGGACATCATCCCGGTACTTGAGAACCTAGGCCTTCGCGTGGTGGGTGAGCACCCATACGTCGTGAACTGTGCCAACGGTAAAAAGTTCTGGATTCACGACTTCTCCCTGACGCTCAAAGGCGGTTCGGAGCCTGTGGATCTGGAAGAAGTGAAAGAGATCTTCCAAGAAGCGTTTGCCGCGATCTGGCAAGGCAAGGCCGATAACGATGAGTTTAACCGCCTAGTTCTGAATGCGCGTCTTAGCTGGCGCGAAGTGGTGATGCTGCGTGCCTATGCACGTTATAACCAGCAGATCCGTTTTGGTTTCTCCCAGCAGTACATCGCAGAAACGCTGTCCCGACACACGCAGTTAACGCGTTTGCTGGTCGCGCTGTTCCGTGCGCGCTTTGAGCCCGGCCGTCAATCGAGCGACAAAGTACGTGCACTGGCCGATCGTATCGAAAACAGCATTCTGGATGGTCTGGATAAAGTCGATAACCTCAATGACGACAAAATCCTGCGTCGCTACCTAGAGCTGATCAAAGCGACGCTGCGTACCAACTACTATCAAACGCTGGATGACGGTGCGGCGAAGCCTTACCTGTCGTTGAAGCTGAACCCGCACTCGATTGCGAGCATCCCGCGCCCTCGTCCGATGTTCGAGGTGTTTGTGTACTCCCCACGCGTAGAAGGTGTTCACCTGCGCGGTGGTAAAGTGGCACGTGGCGGTCTGCGTTGGTCGGACCGTTTGGAAGATTACCGCACCGAAGTGCTGGGCTTGGTGAAAGCGCAGCAGGTGAAGAACGCGGTCATCGTACCGGTCGGCGCAAAAGGTGGCTTTGTAGCCAAACAACTGCCGACCGAAGGCACGCGTGATGAGTGGCTGGCCGAAGGTGTTGAGAGCTACCGCTGGTTTATCCGGGGTCTGTTGGACTTGGCGGATAACCGCGTTGCTGGCGAGATTGTTCCTCCGGCGGATGTGGTACGTCACGATGAGGACGACCCTTACCTGGTTGTAGCGGCCGATAAAGGCACGGCGACCTTCTCGGATTACGCCAACGCGTTGGCCGAAGAGTACGGCTTCTGGTTGGGCGATGCGTTTGCCTCCGGCGGTAGCCAAGGTTACGACCACAAAGGCATGGGTATCACGGCACGTGGCGCGTGGGAGTCGGTAAAACTGCACTTCCGCGAGAAAGGCATCAACACCCAGACCGACCCGTTCACTGTCGTCGGTGTGGGCGATATGGCGGGCGATGTGTTCGGTAACGGTATGCTGCTGTCGGATAAGATCCGTCTGGTGGCGGCGTTTAACCACTTACACATCTTCATCGACCCGACACCCGATGAAGCGAAGAGCTTTGAAGAACGTCAGCGCATGTTCAACCTGCCGCGCTCCTCTTGGGAAGATTACAACCAAGAGCTGATCTCTAAGGGCGGCGGTATCTTTTCGCGTGCGGCGAAATCGATCACTTTAACCCCAGAGATGAAGCAAGTTTTCGATACCGATGCGGACAAGCTCTCGCCAAGCGAGTTGATCTCCGTGATTCTGAAAGCGCCGGTCGACCTGCTGTGGAACGGCGGTATCGGTACGTATGTGAAGGCCTCTTCAGAGAGCCACAGCGAAGTGGGCGATAAAGCTAACGATTCGCTGCGAATCAACGGTAAAGAGCTGCGCTGTAAAGTCGTGGGCGAAGGCGGTAACTTAGGTTTAACCCAGTTAGGCCGTATCGAATACTCGCTCAATGGCGGTGCGTGTAACACCGACTTTATCGATAACGCCGGTGGCGTGGACTGCTCCGACCACGAGGTCAACATCAAAATCTTGTTGAACCAAGTGGTGGCCGATGGCGATCTGACCATGAAGCAGCGTAACAGCTTCCTGCGTGAGATGACCGATACTGTATCGGACTTGGTTCTGAAATCGAACGATCGCCAAGCGCGTGCGCTGAGTCTGGCGCAAGGCCATGCGGGTAAGTCGTTGGATGAATACGCCCGTCTGATGAATCGCTTAGAAGCCGATGGCCGATTGGACCGCGCACTGGAGTTCTTGCCAGATGAAGCCCTAATGGCGGAGCGTCACCAAGCCAACCGTGGACTGACCCGCCCTGAGTTGTCGGTGTTGATCTCCTACACCAAGGCGGAACTAAAAGAGCAGCTTTCAAGCGCTTGGTTAACGGAAGATCCATTTGTACAGCGTGAGATCTTGGAAGCCTTCCCAGATCAGTTGAACACGCGCTTCCCAGAAGCCGTATCCAACCACCAACTGCGCAAAGAGATCATCGCCACGCAGCTGGCCAACGCCATGGTTAACCACATGGGGATCACCTTCGTGAACCGCATGGAAGAAACCACTGGCCTACCAGCGGATCAAGTGGCGGTTGCTTACCTGATTGCGCGTGAAGTGTTCGACATTAAGAGCCTGTGGCGCGAAGTTGAGCTTTTGGATAACCAAGTGGATACCACCATCCAAGAGCGTATGTTCACGGACATTCTGCGCTTGATGCGTCGTGCCAGCTACTGGTTCCTGCGCAATGTGTGCAACCGTGGCAGCTTCGATGTGAAAGAGGTGATCGACCGCTTCAAACCGGCGGTCGACAGTATTCGCGGCTCGTTTGAGGCCTTGCTCACTGGTGATCTGAAAACCGCGTGGCAGACGTCTCAGTTCCTCTTGGTTGAGGCAGGTGTCAGCGAAGACTTGGCTTCCCGTGTGGCGTGTGCCGAACGCTTGTACTCAGCCCTTGCGATCAGCGAAGTGTCTGGCGATACCGGCCAATCCTTGCTGAACACCGCCGAGGTGTACTTCACACTGGGCGAGCGTTTGCACCTGGATTGGGTCAGCGAGCAGATTCGTCAGTTCAACCCAGAAAACCACTGGCAGTTGCTGGCGCGTGAGGGCTTCAGTGAAGACCTAAATCTGCAGCAGCGTCATCTGACAGCGTCTGTCTTGAGCTATCAAGCGGAGTTGGATGGTGCTGAGCTGGCCAACCATTGGTTAGAACAGCACGACAGTGGTGTGAGCCGTTGGGAGCGCGTCCTGAAAGATCTGCAAAACAGCAGCACTTTGGACAGTGCGACCTTTACGGTGGTGATTCGCGAACTGACAGAGCTATCGAACAAGCTCTGATCGTCAAAGAACCGCTACAGCCGCCGATGCTTTCATGTGCGGTTGTAGCGGCCACAAAAAAGGCTCCACCCGGAGCCTTGTGTTGTGGATCTCTGTCCATGAGACCTTTCGATGCAACAACATTGATTAAGACATGATCAATGCTGAGTTGGTTTCATCGAATGCTTCAGATGGCTCATGCGATCGTGTGTTTGCTGAATTTTCTCAACGTGACGCATCAAACGTAATGACAGCGCTGGGTCTTCGATTTTGCGCGTCGCTTTACGGAAAGTGTGCAGCGCATCGTCTTCCGCTTCTTCCAGTTGTTCCACGTAACGGTAATCGGGCTTATCCGACATCTCGGTAATCACGTTGGTGTATACGTGACGCAGCTTACCAATCACGGTACCGGATGAATCAGGTTTTTCATCCATCATTTCGACGCGACCCTTAAGATCGGTCTCAATTGAGTTGCGAATATCGGCCATCTCCTTGAAAAGTGCTTTCAGAGATGGGTTCTCAACCGACTTAGCCGCATCTTGGTAAAACTCTTTACCATCATGACAAACTGAAATCATATCGTTTACTAAACGGCTATCGTGTGTACCTAACATAGACATGGTGTTACTCCTTTTCAGGGGAAAGATCGATCACCCCAGTACATCGGTGTTACCTTAGGGTGATCATGTATCGTGCAAATTAAGCGTTAAGGGTATTCATCAATGATGAAAATTTGTCACCTAGACACCCTTGCCTCGGACAAGGTGCATAACCACCGAAGCCACCAACAGCACTAAGAAGATAAAGAACAAGATTTTTGCGATACCAGCACTGGCACCTGCGATACCACCGAAACCAAACAAAGCCGCAACGATGGCAACGATAAAGAAGATTAAGGCATAACGTAACATGGCGATTCCTCCGCAGTATTCCATTCAAAGTTGAATTACATAAGCAATAGCGATGAACGTGCCAATATTGATAATTCATTAAAATCAATTTCTTAGGGTTTGTTTGACGACTTTTGACATGCGTGCTTTGCTGAAAGGTTTGAAAAAACCGAAGACAGTTATGTAATTTTTTCCGAACCGTCTTTGTTTAGCATCGATCCGATGTCACCATGCGTATAGATCAAAAAACAGGGAGTGTGCGTGATGCGAGTGTGCTTACTTTTAGGGATGTTGTTCTTCAGCGCTGTGTCACTGGCGGCTAATGAGTCTACATCAGTAACAACGTCTACCGCCGTGATGGGTGCCTCGGTCGAGAGTGTGGATCGAGAGATCGATGTGGAGCAGCCCGTTAAGGATCAGGAATCACCGAACGCATCCTTGGGATACTGAACAGCGCTGGCCAGTATCAATCTTTATCGGTGCAATCCAAGGCTGGATTGGTGTTCTTAGAAGGCAGCGTTGATGATCAGGCGTTTATTCCTTTTGCCGGACGATTCGCGTGAGGTGATCTTCCCACAGGGAGTACCTGTGATCATGCAAGATGAGCGTGAAACTCCAACAGCCTTAGCCCAAGAACACGCGGCCTTACCAACGCAGGCTCGCGACACCCTAGATGAGGATCTGGCTGGGGCTGATCAAGATGATATCAGCACGGATACCGCTGAAATCCGCGAGCAAGCACAAGCCGCGCGAGATCCAGAGGCGGGCAAAAACATTCTCTAAGTCAAACACGGTAAAGAATCAGAAATAAGGCCTTTATGGGTTCATTACTCAATGAAAGGTGAGGGATGCGCAGCAATCATGCTATTTAACAATAATTATGTTGAATAGCATGAAAGCGGCGCGTCAATTTACTTACTTCTTATTTTTGAAGCGTAAGAGGCTTACAAGACCTGTTACGAAGAGTAGCAGAGTAGCAGGTGTTGGTACTTGGTTATTAGCTAAAGTAATTATGCCGTATAGCTGAGATGTAACCGTTTCATCTTCAGGTAACGTGAATGTATTGCTAATGGTTGTGCCATTATCATCGCTAAAGCCTACGAGTTGAAGTGTAAAAAGATCACTTGCTACAAGAAAGTTAGTTGATGAGATAACGTTTAAGATATTTAGAGTATCAGCATCAAGAACAGCATTTCCGGTCGTATTTGGAGTCACATTTAAGTCAAATGTAAATGTGAACAGCTCAGAAATTCCAGTCGGTGTAGTGAAGTCGAGCGCTATGTCCAAAGGCACTGTATCCGCAACACTTCCGCTGTACGTTCTGCCATTTGTGTAAGTCAAATCGGCAATGGCAAAGAGAGCATCTTCGCTTGTTGAGTAGCTAAGTCCATCTACAGTGAAAATATTGGAAGATGAAGACGGTAGTGAACTACCTGTCGTAAAGGTATTAGTACCTACACCTGTATAAACGCCTGTGGAGTCAGGTGTACCGAAGGTTGCTGAAGACGCCCCTTCGAAAAGGGCTGCATTAGAGGCCGTTGAAGCAAGTATTCCGAGTCCGAAAGCGACTGCTTTCATGCTGTTTAAGCGAATCATATGTATTTCCTTTATCCATAAAACGCTAATTAATAGAGATATTTATCGTTATTGGGCATTAGTCTAAGCAAAAATAATGCCGATTATATTAATTCCTTGTTTTTTATAATCTAATTTTGATATGAATAAAAAATTGGGGCGGGGCTGACAAAAATGCTGACATTAATAAAAAATAAGGCTTTAAGATCGACTAAGTTCTTCCGTTGGATTAAGAGTTAAACGTTAACCTCTAGGTTGGTTGTTTCGTAGTCAATCATATTTCGTCAGCTCTATGCTAGAGTGTAGTAAGACCGCAACGTATTCGATGTAATATATTGATATGGAAAAGATTCGCGCAATGACAGAGCGTCTGTATTCCGATATACCAGATGAGACGCTTTACCACTACACCACCTTTACGGGCCTAATGGGCATCGTCGACTCGGGCTGTCTTTGGGCCAGTGATATTCGTTACATGAACGATTCGGCCGAGCTCAATCACATGGTTGCACTGACGCGCCGTGAGGTAGAGGAGCGCATTGCGCTAGGCCACCCTAACCCGCGATTGCTTAATCAATTTTTAGAGTGGATTACAGATCGCGTAACCGACGGACATCTGCTTTTTTCCGGGTCGTTTCGTGCCAACGGTAATCTGCTCAGTCAGTGGCGCGGTTACAGTGAACTTGGCAAAGGAGTCAGTATTGGCTTTGAGCCGGGTCACCTGATCAAGTGCTCGCGAATGCAGGGGTTTATGATCGGTAAATGTGTGTACGATCCACTCCAGCAAAAAAAGCTGATTCATCAGCTGGTGGATCATGTTGAAGACTTAGCGTCCGAGGCTTGCGGTTTGCACGGGTGTCGTACCGACGAGCTGTTTGCTGAGGTGTTTCGGAATGTGGAGAGTGATCTTTTACGGATCGCGGCCATTATGAAGCACCCCTCTTTTGAAGAGGAGGCCGAGTGGCGGGTGGTTTCCCCGATTGTGACGGACTTTAAAGACCCTTCTGTCCACTTTCGGGTAGGGGCGCACATGTTAGTGCCCTACTTTAAGTTCTCGCTGGTGGCACCTAAACAGGAGCGGCCTAAGTTTCAGCACCTCTTTTTGGGGCCAACACCCAACTCCAGCTCCTCATTGAATTCGCTTAGGATGTACTTGGCTAAAAACGGTGTGTCCCCCGTGCGGGGCATCACCTACTGTCAAATACCTTACCGACAACGCTGACGCGGCACCGAGCCTTGTCAGCGTTGTGAATCGATCAAAATCGATTATTGAAGTACAACACGTGCGTTCAGCGGTTGAACCGGGCGGTTGTTATCGTGCTTCAGGGTATCGTGCAGTTGGCTGACCTGCTCGGAGGATGCCGCTTCTTGGTTTTTCATCATCAACCAAACAACACCTTCGCTGCACGGTGGCGTGGTTAGGGAGCCATTAAAGCGGTAATAGCTGTGATCGGTCGGTAATAGCTTATTCGCATCAATGGCCGTGGCTAACGTGTGCTCACCGTCGTTGGCACTAGGCATCTGTGACCAGGCTTTAGCCAGCTCTGGGTTGGTGTTTGTGCCATCAAACATAACAGCCAACACCGCTAAGTTGCCCTCTTTGTCGGCGTGCACAAAGTGGCCTTCCATGGGGTAATGTTTGCCGTCGATTTGGTTCTCACTTGGGGTGTGGAAGTGGAACTGTTTTAACTCGTACGTGTGTCCATCCAAGGTCAGTGTGCTGCCAGGCTCATAATTAACCTGAACGGTATGGCCATTATTAATGATCCGGTCGCCACCGGCTTTGTAGTCAATGCTGAGGTTGGTTAAATCACCTTTTACCGCATTGGTAATGTTGATAGGCGACTGGTTACGACCTAGCTTGCACTGGCTGTATTCCGACGAGAGATCACCCCATTGGCTAGGCCCTTCGTTGCCTTCGTAGCCCCAGTGAGGGGCTTCGCTGGCAAAGGCATTCAATGCAAAACTCAAAGACAAGGTGGTGAGCGTAAAGGATACAATCGATTTCATCTTGATACTTCCAACATAAATAATGGGCGACAATCGCCTGTTAATAAAATCAAAGATGTCTTTAAAAGACAGATATCAGAACCTGATATCCACAATTAGTTTGTTGGTATTCGCCGAACAGAGCGTTCGGTGATGATCAATAATTCAAGTTTCGTTAAGCTAAATGAGGGGTTTTGGCGGGTTTTGAAAAGCGCTTCACCAGTGGTTTGATCAGGATTTGATCCAGGATAAAGAGCGTAAACAGCGTGACGCCCATCAAGGGGACAAATAAGCTGATCCCAAGCCAGATCAGCATTGCGCCTTGCCAATGCTGTAAAAACTTAGGCGCAGGCGGGGCTGATACGCGCATCCCTGATTGGGAAGGCCGACGCTTCCACCACATCACCACGGCTGAACAGCAGATCATCACCATAAAACAGCAAAACAGGGTATTAAAGATCAGGTTCGCCCATGTCCAAGTGCCCATGTGCAATGGGATGCCCAGTGCCATCGCCTTTGCGAACGCGCTGTAATCGTCAAATTTGATGTCACCCAGTAGGTTGCCCGTGTACTGATCAAAGTGCAGGGTACGGTCATCAAAGGCGTTCGTGATGTCGCGGCTCATGGTGGCGGCCATCACTGAGTAAACCCCCTCTTCCCCTTTGGGTAGATTGACCCGAAACTGGGTCATCCCCATGGCTCTTGCTTGTTCCACCACACTGTCGAGCGTCACGGGGCCTTGAATGGCTGCACCACCAAGCGGTGAGCCACTTTTAGGAAGGTGGGTTTGCTCCAGGTTCCAAGGGACCTCTTCGTGTACGCCGGGGTTCAGATCCGCATGAGTCAGGTCCGAGGTTGGAATATTGCTGTAAACGCCATCGGGAAAGCTCGACCAGGCCTGAACCATCTTGGCCCCCCAAACACCTGTCCAAGACAAGCCAGAAATAGCAAACAGCAGCAAAATAATGCAGGTATAGGCCCCTACTTTACTGTGAAGGTCACGCCAAAGCGCGCGCCCGCTTAGGGCAAAATCCACTTTCCAACGCCCGACGCGTCCAGGTTTTTGCCACCACATCCAAAGGCCTGTGAGCAGCAGTACCAGCATTAACCCGGTGGCGATCTCGATCATCGCATCGCCCACGTTACCGAGCAGAAAAGTACCGTGGATCTCATCGGCTAGGGCGTACCAAGTATCGTCTTTGTTGTGTCGACCCAATACGGTAAGCGAATAAGGATTAACGCTAGCGAGCCAGTTTGTTCCCTCGCTGTCCTTCATCAGAAAGCGTGTTGGGGCATCCGCGGTTTGCGGGGTGATCAACTGGGTCACTCTGGCATCAGGGTAAGCTTGCTCAACGGCGGTCTGTTGAAGACTAAAAGGCTGTGTGTAGCCGATCGGGGTGACTTTTGTTTGGCCAGGATACGATAAAGGCTCGATGACCGGCTGATACCACATCATGATCAGGCCTGTGAGGCTTAGCATCAGCAAAAAAGGGATAACATAGATGCCTGCGTAAAAGTGCCAACGCCACAGCGCTTTGTAGCGCTCCTTGGATTGATCTGGGATCTTAGCGGCAGCGGATGATGGGGTTTGAAACACGGTATCGCCTCACGGATTTTTTGAGGCGATACTCTATCAGTCTGTTTGGCAATCGGCCCTGTGACAGATTGCCGCAACTTATTAGGGGGTGCTAATTAACGGGTAAACCGCTGAGCGATGAAGTGATCCACACTGGTGTAGCGGCCACCACCGGTAAACAGAAGGCTGAGCAACATCACAAAATAGGTCGCTGCAAACTCAATACCGTTGTTTAGAATCACAAACGAGCCGCGCCCTGTCAGATACGCGTAATTACCGTGCGCCTCTAGAAGGCTACGGCCACGCTCTAAACGCTCCGCCGCTTCCAGTACACGGTCATTCGCAAGCCAACTGCTGCTGTCTGCAATGGCCAACCAACCGTTCTCCCAGTGGACGGCGAAGGCTGCCACCAGCATGGTGATCATTAAGGGAAGGCTGATCAACCGAGTTCCTAAACCGATCACCAATAACACGCCTCCAACCAATTCTGTACCACCGGCCAAGGCGGCCATCAGCTCTGGCGCCGGAAGTCCAAGCCCCCAATCGGGGTTGCCAAACCATTGTGCCGTGCTTTCAAAATGTGCAAGTTTGTTCCAACCCGCTTGCAGCATGATGGGGGCAAGATACAAGCGTATTAGCAACGGCCCCAGGCCGCTGGCGTGCGAGAGCAGATCCGTTGCGCGATGATAAAACTGGCTAAGCGTGCTCTGGCTCATAATGACCTTCCTGTAGTTTGGCCGATGTGAGACGGCTGCAGAACATGGGTGATGATGCCCAGTTGGCAAAACTCACGAATCAATTGAAGCCCGCCTGCGATGATACTCTCGGTCGGGATAGAAGGGATCTGATTGGCGATTACAGTAAGATGTGTGTGAATACTTACTTCCTCTTTATTATTTATGGATTCAGCTAACATCGCCGAGATCGGGTTAAGCCCCATAAATTGCACTTGGTTCTCACGGTTGCGATACACCAATATACAAGTCGGCGTTTCAGGCGGTGTTTCAGGCTGAAACGATTCCGAAATCTGGTGCACTGGCCATTGATACACTAAGGACCAAGCTACTGGCGACCAGACAGGCACGCACTCAAGCAAGGGGGTGTCATCAGGCATCTCGGGTAAGGAGGCATCCGGGAAGGGGTCTGCCTCATCGGTATCGAGTGCAAGCTCGGCCCACTCGTAGTGGAGCAGCTCATCCAGAAACGGCGGCTTATCTATGTCGGTCTGGGTGTGAAAAAAGTGCAAGAACTGCTCGCTGATCTTGTGGAAATAAGGCGTCTCGCTGCGGCCACTTTTCAAGAAGCGACGCGTCCATAACGCCCACGTGTCCTCATCAATGATCGACTTGCTGACCGGAAACGCGCTGTTGATAAATTGCGCTGTGGCATTGTGCATCAAGGACTCATACACCTGCATCCGCGCTTTGGGGATGTCCGAGGGGATGGGCTGATCACCATCGCGGATGTGAGCGGTAAAAGCCAGCTGCTGCTGGTGGGTTTGTGACAGTGTGCTTCGTATTGGCAGTGCCGTAGCGGTTTGGTTAAGCGATCTCATATGTGGCCTCCAAACCTTGTGGATACACACCCATACGCACGGCGGCATCTTGGCGTTGTCGAATCTCGGTGACTTCCTGCATTAACTCGCTGAGCGGCGGCAGATTAAAATCGCGCTCCAATAATGTCGGTACCGGGCCAAACTGCTGGTAGGTGTACTCAAGTAAAGACCACACCGGATCATTAATCGGCGCACCGTGAGTATCAATCAATAGATCGTCCGATTCTTGATAATGCCCGGCCACGTGCAGGTAGCTGATCCGCTCCGATGGCATGGCGTTTAAAAACGCAATGGGGTCGTATTGATGGTTAATGCTGTTCACATAAACGTTGTTTACATCCAATAACAGATCGCAGTCGGCTTCTTCCAATACGGCGTTGATGAACTGCGCCTCGGTAAGTTCGGTGCTTGGCATCGCGTAAAACGAGACGTTTTCCAACGCAATGCGACGCTCTAATCGCTCGCTGACTTCACGAATACGCTTCGCTACGTAATGCACCGCCGCTTCAGTAAAAGGAATTGGCATCAGGTCGTAAAGGTGCCCTTCATCCGAGCAGTAGCTTAGGTGCTCGGTATAGACATCAATCTGGTATCGATCTAAAAACGTTTTTAAGTTGTGGATAAAGTCGGTGTCCAGTGGGGCTGGACTGCCAATCGATAGGGAGAGTCCGTGCGTGACGATGCGATGTTGCTCGACAACGCGTTCCAACTGGCGCTTTAACCGCCCACCTATGTTCATCCAGTTTTCCGGGGCCAGCTCGATAAAATCCAGCTGTTTAACCTCGTCATTAGCAAACCACTCGTTGGCTAGGCTTCGACGGTAGCCAAGGCCGGTGCCGGTCAGTGGGGGGATGTGTGTGGCGTTGGACATCTGAATCTCCTTGTCGATCTAAAACGCCCAAGTCCAAAACTCAGGCTTTGCAAAGGGCTCGGTAACCGAGCCCACACCCAGTGGATTAACCCGCTGCGCCGCACTTACCTTCGCCACATTTGCCTTCATCGGCTTTTTTGTCGGCGCCACATTTCCCTTCACCGCACTTGCCTTCTTCGGCTTTCATCTCGCCTTTCATCTCTTTTTTATCAGCGCCGCATTTACCTTCGCCGCACTTACCTTCTTCACCTTTGCGCATCTCCTTGGCTTCACCGCATTTGCCTTCGCCACACTTACCTTCCGCACTCTTCTCAGCCAGCTGGTAGCCGCTGTTCAGACTTTGGGTTGCAAATGGATTTGCTGTATCCGCCATCGCCATAGAGGATGCGCCCAGAATCAACGCCGTACCCAAAGAAGCAACAACGGGTTTCAGAGTGTTTTTTGTATTCATTGTGTTCACCTTTTGTGAATGTGATTAAGGGTTTTTGTCAGCCGATTCGTTCGGCTTGTATCTCCTTAGTCGTGGGGCGGTGCGATCCCTTACAGATTTTTTGTAATTTTTTTGATTATTTTTTTAATCGCTTTTAAATCATTGGTTTATAGATAAATAGGGTAGGTCTGATAGAGCCGTTTTGTGACAGTGTCGCCCTTTTCGCTCACTAGAAAGCGCTAGGGCTATTGGGGCACAGAGCGTTTAGCATCGGTCTTTCAATCAGCAGGGAGGCAACCCCCATGAAGCACTGGAAAAGGACACCGTTATTGCTAGTACCCGTTGTGGCAACCCTCGTTTTATCGGGTTGTGGAGGCGGCGGTGGGTCGGACGACGATGCGTCCAACCCAACCAATACGACGGCCCAAGGCCGATTTATTGATGCTCCCGTGGAAGGGCTATCCTACACATCGGGGGGCATCACAGGTGTGACCGACAGCAACGGCACCTTCACGTATGAGGTGGGTTCAACCGTTGTGTTTCGTGTCAGTAACATCGAGATCGGCTCGGTAATGGGGGGAGAAACCATCACGCCGCTGGATCTAGTCCCCAATGCGGCCGATGAAACCGATGACACGGTGGTTAACATCCTTCGCTTTCTACAAAGTTTAGACACCGATGGCGACCCTGATAATGGCGTGACGATCAGCGCGACGGTTCAAAACACGCTGACCAATGAAACCATCGACTTCAATCAAACCGTATCGGATTTTGAGGCAGACCCAGCACTGGTGACATGGTTAGAGGCGTTGCCGCTTGAAGAGATCGGGAATGATCGTGATTTGGTTGCCGCGATTGATGCTCTGTTTCACTTTCGCGTCACGTTAGCCAGCTTGGAAGAGCAGACCGACCTTGAAGAGTTAACCGAGATCTCGCTTTCAGAGGTTGATGCGCTGATATCAACCGGAGTGTGGCGCACCAAGGTGGATTTCAGCTTTGAGGCAGAAACACAGTTTACATTCGGCAACCAAAGCTACGTGATCGACACAAGTGCCGATATCGAAAGTACCGATATCATCGCAATTACGGACATCACTTCGACCTCGCAATCGCAGCTGAGCTGTTATGTGAACGGCCCAGAGACGTTAAACTTTGAAGACATTGCGGATGTTGAAGAGGAGTTTTGTGATGATCAAACCGCTGAATATTATCGATCCTCCGATAACCAAGAGTTTGTCATGGTGCTGTATTGTGCCGGTGAGGCCTTTGGCCGATTGGATTTTCGTAAGTTGACGGACTCTACCGCGTTTAATCAAGGCTCTGTTTCGTTCAGTTCCGGTCTTTATCCTGATATCGATGTGGATAACGGTGTCTGTGGTGGCTTGAGTGATCTGGAAACTGAGTCGACCTACACACCTTCGAACGCGTCCTTCCCTGATGACACGTTCGCCGAATATTCGATCAGCTTTATGGCCTCTTATGGCGATGGAGATGCTTGGTTCGAGATCACCTTCCCCGAAGAGCCGGCCAGTGGCACTTATCGGGTGATCGATGCATCTTCCGGTGCGTTTACAAGCGATACAGCGGTTATCCGAATGCACACATCTAACTCGGCGCTGGGTGGAACACCTGATAATCCCGAAGTTTTCTCAGGTGTTTCTGGCAGTGTCATTATCAGTGCCTTGTCCGACTACAGTGCGGCAGGCTCATTTGATCTGGTGATGGACAACAGCGACACGCTAACCGGTGCGTTTTCCTTCGTGTTGGATTAAGCGCTATACCCGTCGGCGTGGAATCATGCCGACGGATCACTAGGCGGAGTCATTAACTCATCTGCACAGGGAACATATGATTATCCCAATGCACAAGGCTTTCGCTGTAGAGGATCTTCTCACGTACAAGGCCTGCCACATCAATGTGATAGAGGCGGCCGCGCCCGGTGCTGGCGACAAATTCACCCGGTGAGTTTGTGCAGGCCAAACCACAGCCATCTTTGGCTTTGATAAAGCCGATCAAAGAGTGGTCACGCATATCCCAGATCATGATGCGATCACCCCGTGGGGCCGATACCGCCGCATAATGCCCAGACTGATCAAAACATGCACTGCCGCAGTACTGCTTAAGCGGTGTGCTTTGCAAAGGGTCCAGTTGCATCAAGTTCAGCGCTTCGCCCCGTTTGTGGCTGGCCACCAGTGGGACTTGATCGGCCGGGTGCCCTTGGTATTGCATCGCAATGATCACCTCGCCTGTGCGCGATACATCGATGTGCCGGATGCTGCACTGGTGGTACTGTTCGGGCAAAAAGGCTTGCTCCAGCAGTTCACCGCTTTGGGCATCCAGATACACCAACGAAGGCACCATGCGATCCAGATTGACCTTCTCCCGCCCTTCGGTCTGAATACCACCGTTGGCCACGACCAATGTGGATTGATCCAAGGTCAGCACCGCTTGGTGCGGGCCAATGCCGTGCGTCGAGAAGCGTTTCACGACAGCAAAGTCGCGCTCCATATCCCGTACAACCACCATACCTTGATGATCACTCATACGGTTTTCGGTGGTCAGCAGATAACGGCCATCGGCGGTGATTTGGGCGTGCCCATAAAGATGATAACCGGCCTCGGTTTCGATGCGGGCGATCGGCGATAACGTATCGTAATCGACCACTTCGATGAAGGTGCCTGGACGGCGCGCAATGCCAAACACCCATGGCTTGGTTGGGTGGCTGATCACCTGATGCGCGCGCTCCGGGATGGAGTGGCGCAGCAGCTCATCGCCGCGGTCATCCACCACGTGCAAAAAGTACTGACCGCTGTCATCCATGCTCGCCGAGGCGTAGCGATTGACGGGCTTGTCGGCGCGCTCGGGCAAAGCGGCGTTTGCCAGCGAGGCTTGAGTGATCAGCGGCGTCAGCGCAAGGCCTTGCAAAAAGCGACGACGATTAATCTCCATCACGGCTATTGAACCCCAGTTGTACGTCCAGCAGCTTCATGCCGTCATCCAGATCGATCTGAATCTGCTTAAGGGAGTCCGTCACTTCCTTGATGGCGGCGTATTGCTCGGCGCTTACCTGCTCGTTTGGCTCTTCAAGGGCGTCGATCTTCTCAAGCACTGCGTCAAACTCAGCGTCGATGCGCTCGGCCATCTCTTTTTGGCCTTCATCGATAAAGATCGACTTCACCGAGACCGCGCCGGTATCACTGTACAACTCATGCAGCGCGTCAACATTGGATTCGATGTTCTCGATGGAAAGACCGCTTCGCCAAGATTCGCTACGACGCCAGCGGCTTTTCTCTGGCGCATCAGCAATCGGCGTCAACAGCTTGGTGTCGCGGATCAACTCAAATGGCTCAACCAAGGACTTCATAAAGGCGGTAGCCGCATCTTTGTGGGTCTCGTAGTACTCTTCCTCGCCCACTTCGGCCATGTGCTGGGCTTCGGTATCCCACTCATCGTGTACCGAGGCCACGCTCCAGACGATGTTATTGGCGATGCCTTGTGCAAGGCGGCAGTGCGGCGTGTCAGGGTTGAGCTCAGTGGCGGCGTTTTTGCTAAACAGCAAACGCTCAATGGCCGGAAATCCTTTTAGGCTGACGCTGGCGGCGTGGAAAAACTCGGTGTCGTATTGCGCGTCTGGCTCAGACAACGCGGCTTTTAACTGGCGGCCACCGATGTTTTTCTTATCGGGCCAGTACTCCAAACTGAAGTTGCGCATCAACAAGGTGATGGGGCCAAACTGGATGTGCTGTACGCCTTGCCATGCTTCCATCGCGTCTTCAAACCCGTCTCGGGCTTCGTCTAGGTTGTCTTGGCTGAAAGGCGATTGGCAAAGGGTGTTGGTCGCGGTTTGCAGATGTTTCGCTTCCTCGGCCAACTTGGCGTAGCGTGGCAACACATGGTTATCGATGATCGCTGTGTTGAGCTTGGCCCAAGTCTCTTCGCTTGGTGCAGCGTGGACGCCTGCGGACGCTATCAGCGTTGCCGCGGCCAGCCACAATCCATGTTTGGTCATAACAGACTCCGTCGTTAAAGTGACTCTAAAAACCGAATTAGATGGGTTCGATCCACCAGTGAAAGACCTGCATACGCCGCTTTTGCCGATTCGGCCTCGCCCCCATGCCACAGAATCGCTTCCTCAAGGGTGCGGGCACGACCATCGTGTAAAAAGCCCGCTTTGGGGTTAACCTTTTGAGCTAAACCCACACCCCACAAAGGCGGTGTGCGCCACTCTTGACCGTCGGCTTGATACTCTTGTCGATGGTCGGCTAGGTCCTCGCCCATATCGTGCAGCAAAAAGTCGCTGTATGGCCAAATCAACTGATCGGCCAGCCCTTTAGGGGCGTCTTTTGCTGTTCGAAAGGACGGTGTGTGGCACGCTGTACAACCCACATTGTAAAACAGCGATTCACCGGCATCGGCCTCAGGCGAGTAGCGGCGGTTCGGCACTCCTAAAAACTGGGTGTATGCATTGATCATATCCACCATTTGATCGGACACTTCGACACCATCAAGGTGCTCACTGTTCCCATCGGGTAAAGATTGGCAGACGGATTGTGCATCAGTGCATTCGCCAAAACCAGTCGGGAACAGAGTATTCGACAAGCCTATGTCGGTGATCAAGGCGTTGCGGTTTTGTTGATCCAGCGTTGGCTGTCCCGCTTTCCAGCCAAATCGCCCCATGGCGGTATGGCGGGTTGCGATGTCCCAAACCTTGTTGGTTCGGCCCGAAATCCCATCTTGGTTTTGATCATCGGGGTCGGCATTGGCTTTAATGCTGGCCTCGGGAATGGCTTCGATCAAACCAAGGCCAATCATCGGTGGCGTCACTCGAAAGGAGCTTTGCAGATCGTTGTGAAGCTCGCCGTAGTTGAGCTCCGTTAGTGTGTACTCTGGCTTGCGTAGGGTGACGACCTCGCCATCATCGAGTGTGACAGGCCAGTCTGTGTAACTGAGCTTCACCCAGCCCTCGGCTGGTAAGCCTTGCACGGAATGATCTTGCAGTTGGCGACCGTAGGTGGGTTCCGGCACAAACCCCATTAACCCCTGAGTCATCGCGCGGCGCTGAGCATCGGTGTGCGGCGCAATGCTTAAATGCACCACGGATGAGCGTGTCGGCTGTGCTATACCCGGTTCTGGTGGGTGGCCTCGTCCGGCGCGGACATGGCAGCGCATGCACGAGCGTGCGTTGTACAACGGGCCTAAGCCATCGCTTGCGGTCGTGGATGAGGGGGATGATACCCAAAGCTTCGCAAATAAACTTTCCCCAAGCACAAACGGCATTTTTTGTTCGTGCGAGAGCGTATCGATGGGGTAGGTGTACGCTTTACTGGAGGTATTTTTGCTGTGGGTGGCCTGATCTGCGCTAGGAGCGTCCTTTTGCATATCAGGGACGAGAGGCAAGGATGTAGCGATCTCGGCCGTAAAGCCGGAGATCGCAAACATGCCTAAAACTAATAAGGCATTGTTGAAAACGGACATTTAACCTTGAACGGCCTCTGGGTTATCCAGTGAGTCAGAACCTTCCAGTTCGATGTCTTGCAGGTTCAGGGTTTCGATCGCTTTCTCGATGGATTTTGTCTGAGTCGTCAGAGCATCCACCACGTTTTGAATGACCTTGTTGCCTTCGGTGTTACCGCTGCCGATCAAGACGTCAAAGGTGTTGCCCTTCGCCGCTTCATCCACCATCACTTGCATCGCGGATTCGGTTGAGTTCAGCTCGCTGCGCAGTTGAGCGTCAACGTCTGGGTTTTTCTCTTTTACCAGATCCGACAGGCTTGGGCCGCTTACGACAGAACCGTCAACGCGAGTGTAAGACCCTTCGTAAACGTTCTTGATGCTTTTAGCGTCGTAGTAGTGTGACCAGTGCGTGTTGTCAGAGAAGCAATCGTGCTCTTCTTCTGGGTCGTGCAGCATCAGGCCAAGCTTGATACGCTCACCCGCAAGCTCACCGTAAGACAAAGAACCCATACCGGTCAGGATGGTTGCTAAACCACCGTCTTCACCTTTGTCGGCCAGTTCTTGGCGAGCGGCACCGCCCTCTTTCCAGTTAGCGGCCATCTCTTCAAGGTCGGTGATCAACAAGTTAGTTGCGGCGGTCAGATATTCACGACGACGCTCACAGCTACCGCCGGTGCAATCTTCCAAGCTAAAGTCAGATGCTGGACGGTTGCCTGCACCTTTTTCTGTGCCGTTCAGGTCTTGGCCCCACAGCAAGAATTCGATGGCGTGGTAGCCAGTTGCAACGTTCGCTTCCACTTCGTCAGCTTCGTGCAGTGTCTCGGCCAGAAGCTCTGGAGTGATCTTAGTCACATCAACGGTTTCGTTGCCCAGAGTGATTTGAGTGTTGGCGATCACGTTTGCCGCGTACACTGGGTTTTCGTCGGACTCTTCGCCGTAGCTGTTCGCATCAACGTAGTCGATCAAACCTTCATCCAAAGGCCATGCGTTTACTTTGCCTTCCCAGTCATCAACGATGGCGTTACCGAAACGGTACGCTTCGGTTTGTTGGTAAGGAACGCGGGCTTCAACCCATGCTTCACGAGCGGCTTTCAGGTTCGCTTCAGTCGGCTCAGCCAACAGAGCGTCGATTTTTCCTTTCAGTGCTTGCGCAGTGCTAAGTGAATCAGCGTACGCCGCTTCTGCGATGTCGCCGTACGTTTTCAGAACGTCAGCTGCTGTTGCAGCAAAAGCCATAGGGGTTGCTGCACTGATCGCAGCCGCCAATGCTAGGCGGGAAACCGTCTTCATGAAGAACTCCTTTAATCACATGAGTCTATACAGGGGGTATGCAAAGACCGCTTAATATAAATGAGAAACATTCTTATTACAATTGTGTCTTAGGTTAGGAAACTCAAAACTTGATCCGAATCAGGTTTCATCAGGTACAATCAGAGTAAGCTTTATTTATTGCTGTTGAATGTTTTGTATTGTCAGTCTGAGCTGCGGGTGAAACGGCCAGACGGAGGTAGTTGTGATCCAGTCCTTTCTTCGATGCCAGCCTATTGTGTTAAGCGTGTTGCTTTTAATCGGCTTTGTATCGCCAAGCCGCGCCGCGGATGCTCCGGCCGAACAGGCCGTTTCAGCGCATGATGAAACCCATGATAAAAGCAAAGCCACGTTAGGTCAGATGCTGTTTTTTGACCCTGCGTTATCTAAAAACCGAACCATGTCTTGTGCGACCTGCCATGCGCCGGGTGATGGCTTTGTGGATAAACGTAAGCACCGCGGCGGTTTTGCCGCATCACTGGGCGATGATGGTCAGTCCATTGGCGATCGAAACGCACCGAGTGTGGGTTACGCTTCGTTCTCGCCTAAGTTTCATCGTAAAAAAGATGGCAAATACGCCGGTGGGCAGTTTTGGGATGGTCGCGCTGCGAATCTGGCAGAGCAAGCCGGCGGCCCTCCACTCAATCCCATCGAGATGGGTATGCCGAATAAGCGCTCGGTGGTGGATCGCTTAAAAGAGAACCCGGTCTATGTGCAGCAATTCAAGGGCATTTACGGTGAGGCGGTGTTCCAAAACCCGGATCATGCCTACGATGCGATGACCGATGCGATTGCGACCTTTGAGGGCAGCGAGTTCTTCTCGCCATTTGATTCCAAATACGATCGTTTCCTGCGCGGTGAGGTGAAACTGACGCCCGAGGAGGAGCTGGGTCGTACCCTGTTTTTCTCGCAGCAATTTACCAACTGCAATCTGTGCCACCAACTGCGCACAACGCCTAATCGCAGCGACGAGACCTTCACCAACTACGAATATCACAACATTGGCGTACCAGCGAACACGGCGCTTCGCCAATTTAACGGGATGCGTCAAAAAGACTTTGGTTTGCGTCAAAACCCGCATGTGAACGATGACCCCGCGCAAAGCGGTAAGCACAAGGTGCCGACGCTTCGTAATGTGGCCGTGACAGGGCCGTACATGCACAACGGCGTGTTTGAAGACTTACGCACCGTGATTCTATTTTACAACAAGTACAACAGCAAAAGCGCTAAGCGCCAGATCAACCCCGAAACGGGTGAGCAGTGGCGTGCCCCGGAAGTGGCTGAAAACCTATCGTTAGAAGAGCTCGAAACAGGGCCGGCCCTTGATAACCGCCGCATTGATGCCTTGGTGGCCTTCCTAAAAACATTGACCGACCAACGTTACGAGCCACTGCTTAAACAGCAAGAAGCCATGGCTAAACACGCTCCTTAACCTGCTCTGTGCTGGTATAGCGGGAACCCCTGCGATTGAAATGGGTCATATTGAACAGTGGATGAGCCTTGCATGTGCCTTAAACGCTAAGGCGCATGAAGGATCAGGCCCGGGAATG
Source organism: Neptunomonas sp. ABH4_499 (assembly GCF_056160565.1). NCBI lineage: Bacteria > Pseudomonadati > Pseudomonadota > Gammaproteobacteria > Oceanospirillales > Oceanospirillaceae > Neptunomonas > Neptunomonas sp. ABH4_499. The sequence continues at coordinate 84,900 of NZ_JBSWXK010000014.1, forward strand.
GCCGTTCAATTTTTTATTAGGCGTCAAGGATTTATCGCTAGCGAAAGCGTTTGGTAAACCGCATAATAGCCCCGCTTGCAGTCGGGTTTACCGAGCTCACTCCTGCCTTATGTCTTGCCTGTTCTGGCGGTCAAACCGGTTCCTATCCTTCCTGCAGCTCAATCTAAGTCTCGGACCATTTTTTGTGGAATCATTTGAGTGAAAGATCGCTTACTTGAGTTTGATTACCTGCGTGCACTGGCCATCATTTTGATTGTGCTGGGACACTCTGTGTACAACTCCGAAAAAGGTTTTCCGCTATTGCTGGAAAACCTATTGCGCGGCGGTACAGCGGTGTTTGTCTTTATTTCTGGTTTCTTTTTGCACGCGGTGTTTGCCAAACGGTTTGATTGGCAGCCGTTTATGATCAAGAAAGCGCAAAACGTGTTGATCCCTTTTTTATGGGGCTCGCTAATTGGATTGGCCTGTAAAGTGCTTATCTGGATCTTTAAGGATGGCAAAACCGTTGAGCAACTGCCCGAGCTGATCTACCACACGGTAAAACACTTCTATGTACTGTACCCGCATTGGTACATACCGTTTATTTTTGTCGTGTTTGCGTTATCACCTGTGTTCTTGGCGTATTTAAAATTGCCGTGGCAAAGCCAAGTTCGATTATTGATCGCTTTCAGCATACTCGCGATGTTTGTTCATCGGCCGCACGGTAACAGTGTGATTCAATCCGTTGTGTACTATACGCCGTATTACTTGCTGGGAATGCTCTATTCCCAGTACCGCGAGCAGTTTTTAAGGCACCAAACCACGGTTTTTGGTGTCTCTTGTGTGTTGATTGTGCTGACGCTGATCACCCAAACCTACATTTGGCCTTGGGTAGGTAACTCCCACAAACCGTTTTTTGCGTACCGTGGGATCGATCAGCAGTTTATTCAGAAGGTGGGTTTGTGCTTTGTCATGTTGGCGTTTTGCCAATGGCTGGCCGAGCACTACACCTTGAAATGGTTAAAGTGGATCGGCGCGATCAGCTTTGCCATCTTCTTTATCCACCCGCTGTTCACGATGTTGATCAGCGTGGTGATTATGCCGGTGTTTGGGTGGGTGAAAACGCCATCCAGCGCCTCGTACAGCCTACTGATCTCATTGATGAGTTTTGTCGTCATGATGGTGGGTAGCATAGCGGTTACTTGGTGGGTGCAAAAAGCATTGCCAAAGCACAGTCGAGCATTGATTGGCGCCTAACCGCGCTTCCAAGGATACGAACGTGCCTCATGGGATGAGGGGAAATAGGAACAGCCCGCTGGATAAGAGACGCACGAGCGTTCGGGCTTGATTGAATAGAGTGAATGAGAACCTATGCTAAAACGGTTTAACCCTACACAGTCAGGTGCAGTTGCACCACGATCTTCATGGAACAAAAAACTGGCAATTTGTTGCCTGTTAGTGCTACCGACCACCGGTTTTTCCGCTGCAAACGATAAACCCGAAACGGCTAAAGTGGCGGCCCAATACGCAATTTCCGGTAAATTTAACCGCGATACTGTGACCGATTTAGCGCGTCGCTTATCCAAAAAGCCGTATGAAGCACCTAAGGCGACCTTGCCTGAGTCGTTGGAAAATCTGAATTACGATCAATACCGAGACATCCGTTTTGATCCAAAATCGGCCATTTGGGCGGATGAAGATCTGCCGTTCCAGTTGCAGATGTTCCACCGTGGTTTCTACTACAAAGACCCGGTTGAGATTGCCATCATCGAAAATGGCCAAGCAAAACACCTGAACTACTCCTCTAAGCAATTCAGCACAGGCAAAGTGATGAACAAGCCTTTGCCAAAAGAGGACATCGGCTTTGCAGGCTTTCGAATTCACAACCCACTGAACCGCAAAGATTACTTTGATGAGCTTGCCGTGTTCCAAGGTGCAAGCTACTTACGCTCTCTGGGTAAAGATCAATCTTACGGTTTGTCGTCTCGTGGCTTGGCGCTTAATACCGCTGGCCCAGAAAAAGAAGAGTTTCCATCCTTCCGTGCATTCTGGATTGAAAAAACCACCCACGGCAGCCCATCCATTGTGGTGTATGCTCTGTTGGACAGCCCAAGCACGACAGGGTCATACCGCTTTACGATCCGCCCTGGTGAAAACACTGTGATGGACGTAGAAGCGACGCTGTTCCCGCGTGTGGATCTGAGTAAAGTCGGCCTTGCACCGGGCACCAGTATGTTTATGTTCTCTTCGTACGGTCGCCAAGAGGTGGATGATTTCCGTCCTAAGGTACATGACTCCGACGGCCTGTTGATGCTGAATGGCCGTGGCGAGCGCTTGTGGCGTCCTCTGTACAACCCACAGAAGCTGAACATCAGTGCCTTTATGGACAACAGCCCAATGGGCTTTGGTTTGATGCAGCGCGATCGCACGTTTGATCATTACCAAGACTTGGAAGCGCGCTACGAAAAACGCCCAAGCTTATGGGTAGAGCCGATTGGTAACTGGGGAACGGGTTCAGTTGTACTGGTTGAGATCCCAACCGATTCTGAGATCCACGACAACATCGTTGCGTACTGGCAGCCAAAAGATGTGATCCCGAAAGGCTCTGAGTACAGCTACGCGTACCGCATGGCGTGGGGTGGCTGGCCGAAGGCCTCTGCCAATGAGGGCATTGTCGCCTCGACGCGCAGTGGCCGTGCGGACATCAGCGGCCCAACGCCGAAGCGTCTGTTTGTGATCGATTATGAGTTCCCGAATTCGTTAACATCCGATGGTTTGGCGCTTCCAACAGCCAAAGTGAAAAACAACAAGGGTAAGATCGCCAATGTGGTGGTGCGTGCGAACCCAGAAACGCACGGTTACCGTGTGAGTTTTGAGCTGGACCCAGAAGACAACGAGTTGATTGAACTGCGCATGGATCTTGAGTTTGAAGATGCCCGTAAAGCGGAAACCTGGATGTATCAATGGACACCGTAAATACGGATCAGCTCAACGTTCAAGACCTAGAGGCGATGGCCCACGAAGGGATGCCGCCGATCACACCCGATGAGATGCCACCACAGTCCTTGTCATCTTTTGGGCGTGATCAGGTCCGTACACCGGTCAACCCAAAAGGCGTGAAGTCTGCCGCATGGCGTCGCTTTGCGGTGCTCGGCTCCGCACTTGCCCTCTCCTGGTGGGGCATCTACGAGATGTACTCGGTACTGGCCCTTGGAGATCTGATCTTCATCGAGTATCTGGTCTTGGTACTCTTTGCCATTACCTTTAGCTGGATCACCATCGCCTTTACCAGTGCGATTGTGGGCTTTTTTGCGGTGGTGTATCAACGCCGCCGCTCCGCCCCCTGGCATCAAGATAAGCTCAAAACCCGCACCGCGGTTCTCATGCCGACCTATAACGAGCCGCCAGAGCGCTTGTTTGCGGCACTGGAAACCATGGCCAAAGGGATTCAGCAGCAAGGTGAGGGCCACTCGTTTGATTGGGTGGTACTGAGTGATACGACCGATGCTGAAATCGCCGTGGCGGAAGAAGCGGCGCTGAAAACCATTCGCAAACGCCTTAAGGGCGTAGGTGTGTATTACCGTCGTCGCGTGAAGAACGAAGCGAAAAAAGCCGGTAACGTGGCGGATTTCTGCCGCCGTTGGGGCGTGCGCTACGACCACCTGCTGGTATTGGATGCCGACAGCTTGATGGCGCCAGAGACCATGATAGAGATGGCGCGTCGCATGCAGGCCGACCCAGATGTTGGGTTGTTGCAGACGATTCCTCAGCTGATCAACGGCACTACCCTGATGGCACGTGTTCAGCAGTTTGCTACCCGAGTCTATGGCCCTGTGGTCGGCACGGGGCTTGCGTGGTGGACTCACAAAGAGGGTAACTTCTGGGGGCATAACGCCATTATTCGCACTGAAGCCTTCATGAAGGCGGCGGGTTTGCCGGATTTAAAAGGTAAGCCACCTTTTGGTGGTCACATTCTGAGTCACGACTTTGTTGAAGCGTCACTGATTCGTCGTGCGGGTTGGAGTGTCATCATCGCCTCCGATTTAGGGGGCTCCTTTGAAGAAAGCCCGCCTTCGATCATCGATCTAGCCGTTCGAGACCGTCGCTGGTGTCAGGGTAACCTGCAGCATTCACGCGTGATCGGGGCCAAAGGGCTGCATTGGGTCAGCCGCTCGCATTTAGCGACTGGCATTATGTCCTATTTGTCATCGCCGCTCTGGTTGATGCTGATCTTAGCGGGTATGGCGTTGGCGTTGCAGGCGCAGTACATCCGACCTGAGTACTTTACCGATGAGTTCTCGCTGTTCCCAACTTGGCCACGGATGGACGCCGAGCGCGCATTAACCTTGTTCTTGGCCACCATGACGGTGTTGTTCGCACCCAAGATACTGGGCATCTTGGCCTTCCTGGATAACCCTTGGCAGCGTAAAAACGCCGGTGGCTTCTTTGGTGTGGTGTTCAGTTTTATCTTCGAGATGATTCTGTCGGCCTTGGTCGCACCGATCATGATGTTGATCCACAGTGGTGCAGTGACCTCGATTTTGATCGGTCAGGATGCAGGCTGGAACCCGCAGCGTCGGGATGATGGCAGTTTGCCCATCAAAGATCTGATCTACCGACACCGTTGGCACATGGTGATGGGTGTGTTCCTAACCGTGTTTGCTGCCCTAAACTCGTGGGCGTTGCTGGCATGGCTCTCCCCGGCGGTTGCGGGGATGTTGTTGGCGGTACCGCTGTCGCAATTTACCAGCTCCTTTGCCATTGGCAGTTGGTTTAAACGCATCGGCGTATTGCGCACACCCGAAGAGTCACGAAAGCCCAAAGTGCTGCGTGAGTTTGAACAAACATTGGATGTGTATCATCAGGAGAAACAGCACTGGCCGGACCTTGCAGGCTTTTTACTGGATGAGAACTGGTCTGGTTGGCACGTACGCGTAGCCGATACAGTACCCCCGCGTGCACGAGGTCAAGTGGAGGCGATGGAAGCCGTTGCAACCATGAAAGTGGATGAGTCCTCATCGATTTCTGAGCTGTTGGGCTTCCTTGCGCCCAAAGAGCAACTCATGGTGCTGAACAACCCCGCGTTGTTCGAAAAGGCCCAAGCGTTGGCCGCGCAAGAGCGACAAAATACAGCCCAACTTGCGGCGGTTTAACCCCGCTTTGGCTGACTAAGGCGACCCGATTCTTCGCATCGGGTACGCCTTTTGCTTTGTAAGGAATTGACGTTTTTAGTCAAGTTTCTGACCGGGCTTTCTCCTGCGATATCTTTGCAACAATCTATTGTCATCATTCCGAATGTAAAACTGAGTAAATTAGAAGGGTAATGAGTTTACATACAAACGTTCATGTATGTATATTTAAGTCATCCTAACTTTCCCGTATACCGCGCGCCCTGCGCGGTCTGGGTCACCACCAATCTTTACCGAGGTTACACTATGCTACACAACACAGGACGTGCAAAAGGGTGGATGGCGACAACCCTATGTTGCTCAATTCTGTTACTTTCAGCGTGTTCCGACCAGTCATCACAGAACGCGCAGCAACAAGGTCAGGCACAGCAACAGCCGCCTACAAAAGTGGATGTTGTTACATTGAAACCGACAAATCTTGAAGTCAAAGAGCAAGTGTCGGGTCGTGTTGTGGCATTTTTAACCGCTGAAATCCGACCTCAGGTGGGTGGCATCATTGAAGAGCGTCTGTTTGATGAAGGCACGGTGGTAAACGAAGGCGACGTGCTGTATCAAATCGATGATGCAACGTACGAGGCTGATCTTGCTAGTGCTAAAGCCGACCTTGCGGTGGCCAATGCCAATGCGAGCAGCGTCAAACAAAAAGCGGAGCGCTACCGCAACCTTGTGAAACAAGCGGCCGTCAGTAAGCAAGATGCGATCGATGCTGAATCCGAATGGAAACAAGCCGAAGCGCAGATTCTGGCAGCGCGTGCAGCGGTGAAACAAGCTCAGATCAATCTGGACTACACCAAAATTACATCGCCCATCAGTGGCGTGATCAGCCGCTCCAGCGTTACCAAGGGAGCCTTGGTCACCGCACAACAAACCACAGCACTGGCAACGGTTCGCCAAATGAGCCCGGTCTATGTGGATATCCAACGCCCAGCAACCGATATGCTCAAAGCGCGCAAATCCGGCGGCGCTGAGGTCCCGGTGCTGATCACGTTGGAAGACGGCACGCAATATTCCGAGCAAGGCGTACTGAAATTCTCCGAAACCAGTGTGGATGAAACCACCGGCATGGTGACCGCGCGTGCGGAGTTTCCAAACGCCGATGGCTTGTTAGTACCTGGCATGTACGTGCGTGCCACCTTGATTACTGAAACCATCGATAACGCCTTGTCAGTGCCGCAAAAAGGCATTACTCGTCAGCGTGATGGCAGCACAACCGCATTGGTGGTGGGCAGCAATAACGTGGTCGAAAGTCGTACCGTTGAGGTGGGTGAAGCGATTGGTGATCAGTGGTTGGTGAAATCGGGTCTTAAAGAGGGAGATCGTGTGATTGTAGCGGGTCTACAGAAGGTGAAAGCGGGTGCGACCGTGGAGCCTGTCGATAGCGCAGCGACGACCGCACAAGCGAATCAATAAGAGGGAACGCATTCATGTCCAGATTTTTCATCGACAGGCCGATTTTTGCCTGGGTGATTTCGATCATGATCATGCTGGCTGGCGTGCTCTCGATTGTGTCACTGCCGATTCAGCAGTACCCAACCATCGCACCGCCTGCGATCTCGATCAGTGCAAGCTATCCGGGGGCTTCTGCGAAAACCGTGGAAGACAGCGTGACGCAGATCATCGAGCAAAGCATGACCGGTCTCGATAACCTGCTGTACATGTCATCCAACAGTGATAACCAAGGTAATGCGAGCATCACTTTAACCTTCGCAGCCGGAACCGACGCAGATATTGCCCAAGTACAGGTGCAAAACAAATTGCAGGTGGCCGAATCGACGCTACCAACAACTGTACAACAGCAAGGGATCACCGTTACTAAGTCCAGCTCATCGTTTCTGATGGTGGTGGGTTTGGTGTCCGAAGATGGCTCCATGAGCAAGTCGGATTTGGCCGACTATGCATACAGTACCCTGCGTGACCCGCTTTCCCGTGTGAACGGTGTGGGTAATATCCGTGTCTTCGGTGCGCAATACGCCATGCGTATATGGATGAACCCTGAAAAGCTCAACGCATATGGTTTAACCCCAGTCGATGTTACCGATGCGGTTTCTGCGCAGAACACTCAGCTTGCGGTAGGTCAGCTCGGTGGTTTGCCTGCGGTGAGCAATCAGCAGCTGAATGCGACCATCATGGCGCAAACACGCTTCGAGAACGTCGAGCAGTTTGAAAACATCCTATTAACGGTTAACACCGATGGCTCGCAAGTCCGTCTGAAAGATGTTGCGCGCATCGAGTTAGGTGCCGAAAGCTACAACGCAGAGAGCCGCTACAACGGCAACCCGGCAACGGGTCTGGCGATTCAGCTGGCCACCGGTGCTAACGCACTGGACACCGCTGAAGCGGTACGCGCTAAAGTCGATGAGCTACAAGCCTTCTTCCCAGAAGGGATGACCGTGGTGTATCCGTACGATACCACCCCGTTTGTCAGTATCTCGATCGAAGAGGTTGTCCACACCCTGATCGAAGCGGTCGTGCTGGTGTTCTGTGTGATGTTCCTGTTCTTGGGTAACTTTAGGGCCACCTTGATTCCGACCATTGCGGTTCCGGTGGTACTGCTGGGTACCTTCGGAGTTATGGCGGCCTTTGGTTTCAGTATCAACACCCTGACCATGTTCGGTTTGGTGTTGGCGATCGGTCTCTTGGTGGATGATGCGATCGTTGTGGTCGAGAACGTTGAGCGTGTGATGGAAGAGGAAGGCTTGCCCCCTCGCGAAGCTACACGTAAATCGATGGGCGAGATCACCGGTGCCCTGGTGGGTATCGCGCTGGTTCTGTCGGCGGTATTTGTTCCGATGGCGTTCTTTGGCGGCTCGGTGGGTGCGATCTATCGTCAGTTCTCGATCACGATTGTATCGGCGATGGCCCTTTCGGTATTGGTCGCGCTGATTCTGTCTCCGGCGCTGTGTGCCACTATCTTGAAGCCTGCTTCGCAACACAGTCACGAGCGTAAAGGCTTTTTCGGCTGGTTCAACCGCACTTTCACAAAGTTAACGCACAAGTACGAAGGCGGTGTTTCGCACACGGTTAAGCGCCCGTTTCGTATGATGATCATCTATGCCGTTATGATTGCCGGTGTGGTGTTTGTCTGGGGCAAAATCCCCTCTTCGTTCCTGCCGAACGAAGACCAAGGTGTCTTCATGACCTTGGTACAGCTGCCAGCTGGATCAACGCAAGAGCGTACGCTGGATGTGATGGAGCAAATGGAGGAGTACTTCGCGTCTGTTCCTGAGGTTGAGTCGTACTTTACTGTCGCAGGCTTCAGCTTTGCAGGCTCTGGTCAAAACATGGGCTTGGCGTTTATCCGTCTGAAAGATTGGTCAGAGCGTACAGGGCCCGGTCAGGATGTGGATTCCATCATTGGTAAAGCCTTTGGTGCACTGAGTCAGATTAAAGATGCGACCATCTACCCCATCAACCTACCACCGATCCCTTCGTTGGGTAACGCGTCCGGTTTCGATGTGATGTTGATCGACCGCGATAACTTAGGCCACGAAGCCTTGGTTAACGCACGTAACCAGCTGTTGGGTATGGCCGCGCAAGATCCGCGTCTGACCGGTGTGCGTCCTAACGGTATGGAAGATGTGGCGGTATTCCACATTGATGTGGATTACGAGAAAGTTCGCGCGCTTGGCCTTAGCATCAGTGATGTGAATTCAACGCTGACCACCGCTTGGGGTGCCAGCTATGTAAATGACTTCATTGATGAAGGGCGTGTTAAAAAGGTATACGTTCAGGGTGATGCGCCTTACCGTATGCTGCCATCGGATATGGATCTGTGGTTTGTTCGCAACAGTGATGGCGAGATGATCCCATTCAGTGCGTTCTCAACATCGCACTGGGGCTATGACTCCCCACGTCTGGAGCGTTACAACGGCTCTCCTTCTGTGAACGTTCAAGGCTCGGCCGCGGCGGGCTTGAGCACCGGAGATGCGATGACAGCCATTGAAGAGATCGTGGCGAAGTTGCCAGACGGCGTTGGCTTGGAGTGGACGGGTCTTTCCTATCAGGAACGTGCCAGTGGTTCACAAGCGCCTTTACTGTACGGCTTGTCATTGTTGATCGTATTCCTGTGTCTTGCAGCGTTGTACGAAAGCTGGTCAGTACCGTTTGCAGTCATGCTGGTAGTGCCTTTGGGTATCTTGGGTGCCTTGCTGGCGACCTACGGGCGCGGCTTGGGTAACGATGTGTACTTCCAAGTGGGGCTTTTGACCACAATTGGTTTGTCGGCGAAAAACGCGATTCTGATCGTTGAATTTGCCAAAGCGCAATTTGAGTCCGGCAAAGGGTTAATCGAGGCAACGGTTGAAGCGGCGCGGATGCGTATCCGTCCAATCATCATGACCTCGATGGCCTTTATGCTGGGTGTTACCCCGCTGGTCATCAGCTCCGGTGCCGGTGCCGCAAGCCGAAATGCTATCGGTACAGGGGTTATTGGTGGTATGTTTGCCGCGACGTTCTTGGCGATCTTCTTTGTACCCATGTTCTATGTGTTGGTCATGAAGCTCAGTTACAAAGTGACGGGTAAAACCTTACCTAACGAGTCGCACAAGGCGTAACGGAGAGGAAGGGATGATGAAAAAGAGTCTATTGGCTGTGCTGGTCACAGCCGCTCTGACCGGTTGTACGATGGCGCCGACCTACGAGCGACCGGGCGTACAAGAAATTAATGGCTGGACACCGGATGACCAGCAAGAGCAAGCCGTTATCCCACTGGGATGGCGCGAGGTCTTCAAAGACCCTGCTCTTCAGCGTTTGATTGAACTCAGCCTTGAAAGCAACCAAGACCTGAGAGTCGCGATTCTGAACGCAGAGCGTTACAAAGCTCAGTATCAGATTCAGCGTGCGGATCTTGTTCCAAGCTTGGACGGTACCGTCACCGGTACCCGTCAGCGCAGCAGTAATGGACAATCAGCGGTGTCGGAGTCTTACTCCGCCTCCGTGGGGATCGCCAGTTACGAGCTGGATCTGTTTGGCCGTGTTCGCAGCCTAAACGACCAAGCCTTGGAAACCTATTTGGCTCAAACGCAAACCCAACGTGCGACACAGCTGTCGCTGGTATCGAGTGTGGCCTCGGCGTACCTCAACTGGGTTGCGGATCGCGAGCAGCTGTCATTGGCCGAAGAAACCCTAAAAATCGAAGAAGATAACAACCGCTTGGTGAATCTTCGTTACGAGCAAGGGGTGGCATCGTCCATAGAGCAAGCGCAAGCGTTGGCCAGCTACAAAGATATGCAAGTTACGGTGAGTCAATACCGACGCTTAGTCGAGCAGGACCTTCATGCTTTAACTCAGTTGCTTGGCCAGCCGCTGCCTGCGGACTTTGAGCCGGCATCTAAGTTGACCAGCGTTGATATCGAAACGATTCGTGCAGGGCTGCCATCGGAGCTGTTGAACCAGCGTCCAGATCTGTTAGCAGCGGAGCACTCGTTGCGCGCAGCCAATGCCAACATTGGTGCGGCGAAAGCGGCGATGTTCCCAACCATCTCTTTGACGGCATCCACAGGCTCGGCCAGCTCGGAACTGAATAACTTGTTTGATTCAGGCACACGCACCTGGAGCTTCGTACCAACGATTTCGATCCCGATCTTCCATGCTGGTGCGCTTAAGCGTGCGGTGGATGTGGCCGAGATCGATCAGCAGATCGCGGTAGCGGAATATCAGCAAGCGGTACAATCTGCATTTACGGATGTGGCCGATGCGCTGACCTCAATCAACGGTTACCGTGAAGAGCTAAGCCGCCAAGGCGAAGCGATGGCGGCGTATCAGAAGTACTTTGAGTTAGCGGACCTTCGTTACCAAAACGGTCTGGATGACATGTTGACGCGTTTGGATGCGCAAAGCAGCCTGGTCACCAGTCGTCAATCCGAAGTGAGTGCACGACTGTCATACATGCAGTCTAAAGTGGACTTATACGAAGCCTTAGGCGGCGGTTGGTACGACACGGTAGAAACCGGAATGGGACAGCTGGACACCGGCTACTACCCAGAAGGCGAAACGGTCGATGCTAAGGCAGATGAGGACAGCACAGGGCTAGCACCTGTCGATAACGCTCAGTAACCGCTGATTCTGTGTTACCAAAAACCCCGCTTTGCGGGGTTTTTTTGTGCCTGTTGGGTCGATTGGGAACAGGTTATGCCCTCAAACAGAGCAATCGGTTACAGCTATAACAGTTAAAGATTCGAAATATTCTTTCTCTAAGAATATGAGAAAAAATCCTCAAAAAAGCGTTTTATATCATCATAAATTAATAATGATGTCGCATTTCGATGCTTTGATGTCAAATTTGATCTGTTTTTTATTTTGAAGGTTGACATAATTATTGAGACGTTTATTTTTTATTAAACGTTCAATCAAAAAAGGAAGCGGGTTTCATGCCAAAAGTCGGAATGGCGGAAATACGACGCCCACAATTGATCAACGCCACAATGGAGGTGATTGATCAGGTGGGGATGCAAGGCGCCAGTGTTGCCTTGATCGGTCGCGCCGCAGAAGTCTCGCCCGGAATCATCAATCATTACTTTGGTGGTAAAGACGGGTTGCTTGAAGCCACGATGCGCAAAGTATTGCGCGACCTCTTCCTTTTGGTGCGCCAGCGTGTCGATGCGGTCCCGGCTGATAATGTGTTCGGGCGTTTAGAGGCGATTGTCTCGGCCAACTTTGATAAAGAGCAAACCCAAGGCAAGGTCGCTAAGACCTGGTTGGCGTTTTGGGCGCAAGCGATGCACCACCCCGCGCTGTTTCGTTTACAGCGGGTCAACGAGAAGCGCCTCTTAACGAGTTTGCGCATTGAACTGAAAAAGATTTTACCCCGCGATGAAGCGGTCGCTGTGTCGTTAACCGTCGCAGCGCTGATCGATGGGTTTTGGTTACGAGGCGCTCTGCAGCCAGAAGGGGTCAATGCGCCCCTCGCTCAAGAGCGCATTATGGATTACCTGACACTGCAATTGTCACACGCCACACAGATGTCGGCGTAACGGAGAGATAGCTCAACATGAAACAGCAAACGCTTTACATCAACGGTCAATTCCAAGAAGCCACCTCCGGTGAAGTGTTTACAACGACTAACCCCGCCACCGGCGAGGTGTTGGCCGAAGTACAGCAAGCCTCACAAGCCGACGTTGATGCGGCTGTCGCGGCGGCTTCTGCTGCGCAAAAAGAGTGGGCGGCCCTTAGCGGCGCTGAGCGTGGCCGTATTTTGAACAAAGCGGCGCTGTTTATCCGTGAACACAACGATGAGCTGGCGCGTTTGGAAGTACAAGACACCGGTAAGCCTTGGCAAGAAGCTGAGTGTGTGGATATTCAAACCGGTGCGGATGTCATCGAATACTTCGCAGGTTTAGTGGCCTCGTTGCAGGGCGAATATCAAGATTTGGGCAACGGCAGCTTTTTCTATACCCGCCCTGAAGCCCTAGGTGTTTGCGCGGGCATCGGTGCGTGGAACTACCCAGTACAAATCGCGATGTGGAAGCTGGCGCCTTGCTTGGCAGCCGGTAACGCCATGGTCTTTAAGCCTTCGGAAGAGACTCCGCTGACGGCGCTGCGTTTAGCCGAGATTCTGACCGAAGCGGGTCTGCCAGCCGGTCTTTTCAATGTGGTACAAGGTGATGCGCGTGTAGGTCAGATGCTGACCGGTCACCCAGATATCGCCAAAGTCTCGTTCACAGGCGAGTGTGGCACCGGTAAAAAAGTGATGGCGGCCTCGGCTGCTAGCCTCAAAGAGGTCACGATGGAGCTTGGCGGTAAGTCGCCTCTGGTTGTGTTTGACGATGCGGACCTCTACAACGCTGTATCCGGTGCCATGATCGCCAACTTCTACACCCAAGGCGAAGTGTGCACCAACGGCACACGCGTGTTTGTACATGCATCTATTTACGATGCCTTCCTTGAACAACTCAAAGAGCGTACCGAAAAGCTGATCATTGGTGATCCGATGAATCCAGAAACGCAAATCGGTGCGCTGATTTCCGAAAAACACCTCGAAAAAGTGATGGGCTACATCGATGCCGGTAAAGCGGCAGGTGCGCGTCTGGTGTGCGGCGGCGAGCGAGCGACCGAAGGCGATCTGGCAAAAGGTGCGTTTGTAAAACCAACCGTCTTTGCGGATTGCACAGCCGATATGCCAAACGTCAAAGATGAGATCTTTGGCCCTGTGATGTCCGTAATCCGCTTTGAGGACGAAGCCGAGGTCATCGCAAAAGCAAACGACACAGAATACGGCCTAGCCGCTGGCGTCTTCACGAAAGATCTGTCCCGAGCACACCGCGTGATTGCGGCGTTGGAAGCGGGTATTTGCTGGATCAACACCTGGGGCGGATCGCCTGCCGAAATGCCGGTTGGCGGCTACAAGCAATCGGGCATCGGTCGTGAGAATGGCGTGCAAACGCTGAAACACTACACCCAAACCAAGAGTGTGTTGGTTGAGCTGGGTGATCTGGAAAGCCCATACGCATAAGCCACGGTTTAAGGAGTAACGCCATGACACAGTTCGATTACATCATCGTAGGCGCAGGATCGGCGGGTTGCGTACTGGCTGACCGCCTCACCGAAAGCGGCCAGCATTCGGTCTTACTGCTGGAAGCCGGTGGCAGTGACAAGAACATCTTGATCAAAATGCCGACCGCACTCTCTTATCCTATGAGCATGCCCAAGTTTGCATGGCAGTTTGAATCCGAAGCCGAAGAGGGGCTGGACGGACGTCGTCTGCACTGCCCGCGCGGTAAGGTGCTTGGCGGTGGTTCCTCGATCAATGGCATGGTGTACGTTCGTGGTCATGCTTGCGATTTCGAGGAGTGGGTCGAGCATGGCGCGACCGACTGGAGCTACGGCGCTTGTCTGCCCTACTTCAAAAAGGCCGAAACCTGGCAAGAGGGTGAAGATGATTACCGCGGCGAGACGGGGCCACTTGCGACCTGCGATGGCAACGGTATGACCTTGAACCCCTTGTACCGTGCCTTCATTGATGCCGGTAAAGAGGCCGGTTATCCAGAAACCAAAGATTACAACGGTTATCAGCAAGAGGGCTTTGGCCCAATGCACATGACGGTGGATAAAGGGGTGAGAGCCTCGACCAGTCATGCGTACTTAAGCCGTGCATTGAAGCGAAGCAACTTATCGGTGTGGACGGGTGTTATCACACGCAAAGCCCTGATCGAAAACGGCGTGGCGACCGGTGTCGAGATCGAACAAAAAGGCCACGTACGCCAAGTGACGGCCAGCAAAGAGGTGATCCTATCGGCAGGCTCGATTGGCTCCCCTCACCTTCTGGAACTGTCCGGTGTGGGCAACCCAGAGGTGCTAGAAAAAGCAGGCATCCCGCTGACGCATGCCCTGCCGGGTGTCGGTGAAAACCTGCAGGACCACCTAGAGGTCTACTTCCAATACCGCTGCAAGCCACCCATCACCTTGAACGGTAAGTTGGATTTGATCAGCAAAGGGATGATCGGTGCGCGCTGGTTGCTGTTTAAAGATGGTCTTGGTGCGACCAACCACTTTGAATCTTGTGGGTTTATTCGCTCACGCGCTGGTCTTAAATGGCCCAACATTCAGTATCACTTCCTGCCTGCGGCGATGCGTTACGACGGTAAGGCGGCCTTTGAAGGGCACGGTTTCCAAGTCCATGTGGGGCCAAACAAGCCAAGCAGCCGTGGTTATGTGCATGTGAGAACGGCCAATCCGCACGACGCGCCAGAAATTAAATTTAATTACATCTCCACCGAGCAAGATGTTCAAGATTGGCGCGATACGATCCGACTGACCCGAGAGCTATTAAATCAGCCGTCACTGGATCCGTTCCGTGAAGAGGAGATTCAGCCTGGCAGCGCCGTGCAAACTGATGAGCAGATCGATGCTTGGGTAAAAGCCAATGTAGAAAGCGCCTATCACCCATCGTGCAGCTGCAAGATGGGCCAAGAAACCGATCCTATGGCGGTGGTGAATAACGCCTGTCAGGTGATCGGTCTTAAGCAGCTGCGTGTGGTGGATTCGTCGATCTTCCCGACGATCACCAACGGTAACTTAAATGCGCCAACGATCATGGTGGCTGAAAAAGCCGCCGATCTGATTCTTGGACAAACGCCTCTGCCTGCGGATGCAGCACAGGTGTGGCTGGCCCCTAACTGGGAAACCCAGCAACGACTATCTGACCCGGTTCGTCCGGCGAAGGTGTAACCCAATCGTGCACTTGGATGAGTGCTGAAGTAATGACTCAAATAAGGAATTAAACATGATCGCTACACCCCGTTTTAACGTCAAACCTGTTGTTACAAAACTGGCTGCTGGCTTAGTCCTGGGCGCTTCCTTTAGCTCCGCGACCGTGCTGGCAAATGAGTGTGCCACAGTGCGTTTTTCCGATGTGGGCTGGACAGACATTACCGCCACAACTGCGATCACCAGTGAGGTCCTGAAAGGGTTGGGTTACACGCCCAAAACCCAGCTGCTGTCGGTGCCTGTCACCTACAGTTCAATGGCCAACGGTGACATCGATGTCTTCCTAGGTAACTGGATGCCAACCATGGAAGGCGACATCGCCAAGTACCGTGAAAACGGCACAGTAGAAACCCTGCGTGCGAACCTTGAAGGTGCAAAATACACCTTAGCCGTACCGACGTACGCTTACGAAGGTGGCCTGAAAACGTTTGCGGATATCGCAAAATATTCTGACGAGCTGAACGGCCGCATCTACGGCATTGAGCCAGGTAACGACGGTAACCGTCTGATCCAAGACATGATCGATAAAGACGCGTTCGGTATGAAGGACTTCAACCTGGTTGAGTCCAGTGAAGCGGGCATGATCTCCCAAGTAAGCCGCTCTGTGCGTCGTAACCAGTGGGTTGTCTTCCTAGGTTGGGAACCACACCCAATGAACGCCAACTTTGATCTGAAATACCTGGATGGTGGCGATGATTACTTCGGCCCGAACTACGGTGGTGCGACTGTGTACACCAACGTCCGTAAAGGCTACACAGAAGCTTGCCCGAACGTTGGCAAACTGCTGAGCAACCTTGAGTTCTCGCTGGCGATGGAAAACGAAGTGATGGGCAGCATCCTGAACGACAACGAAAAGCCAGCCGCAGCCGCTAAAGCTTGGTTGCAAACCAACCCAGACGTTCTTAATGGTTGGTTAGACGGCGTAACAACGCTGGATGGCAAGACCGGTCTTGACGCCGTTCAAGCCTACCTGAAGCAGTAATACGGGGGATTCTATGGAGTGGTTAACAGAGCATAAATTGCCATTAGGCGATTGGATGGAGCAGTTCGTAGACTGGCTGACCATTAACGCAGCGGGTTTTTTCGACACCATCTCAATTTCGCTTGAGTGGCTAATCACGGCGCTGGTGGATCTTTTCCAGTGGTGTCCGCCTGGGGTTCTGATGGCATTGGTGGCTGGCATCGCCTACGCACTGCATCGCAGTGTCGGACTGGTGGTGTTCGTTGTAGCGGCCTTGCTGTTGATTTTGAACCTAGGCTATTGGACAGAGATGCTGGAAACACTGGTGCTGGTGCTCACGGCGACCGCTCTGTCGATTCTGATCGGTGTGCCGGTGGGGATTCTTGCCGCACACCGCCCTTGGTTGTACACGGTGCTCAGACCCATTTTGGATTTGATGCAAACCATCCCCACCTTTGTTTACCTGATCCCAACCTTGGTGTTGTTTGGCTTGGGTGTGGTGCCGGGCTTGATCTCGACGATCATCTTCGCCATCGCAGCCCCAATTCGCCTCACCTACTTGGGGATCAGCAAAGTACCTGAAGAGCTGGTCGAGGCGGGCAAAGCCTTTGGCGCTAGCCCATCGAAGCTGCTCTTTAAAGTCGAGATTCCGGCGGCGATGCCAAGCATCATGGCAGGCATTACCCAGTGCATCATGCTGTCGTTGTCGATGGTGGTGATCGCAGCGCTGGTCGGTGCTGATGGCCTCGGTAAGCCGGTTATCCGTGCCTTGAACACGGTGAACATCTCGCAAGGTTTTGAAGCGGGTCTTGCGATCGTACTGGTGGCGATCATTCTGGATCGTTTGTGTAAAGCGCCTGGCGCCAAGCAGGAGGGATAACCATGAGTGTCGTCGTTAATATAGAAGAACTGGATGTTGTGTTTGGTCGTCAACAAAAGGCCACACTGGATCTGGTGGATCAGGGCAAAACCCGTGATGAGATTCTGGAGCTGACCGGTGATGTGGTCGGTGTTCAGGATGCCAGCTTGCAGGTTCGTGAAGGGGAAATCTGCGTGCTGATGGGGCTTTCGGGCTCCGGTAAATCCAGTTTGCTGCGCGCTGTGAATGGGCTTAACCAGGTCAGCCGCGGTAAGCTGGAGATCCGCGACGGGGATCGCATGGTCAATCTGGCCGAGTGCGATGCATCCACGTTGCGCCATCTTCGCAGTAAGCGTGTTTCCATGGTGTTTCAGAAGTTTGCCTTGATGCCATGGTTAACGGTGCTGGATAACGTGGCGTTTGGTCTTGAGATGCAAAACGTCTCGAAAGCGGAGCGTCGTAAAAAAGCGCTCGAAAAGATCGAAATGGTTGGTCTGGCCGAGTGGAAGGATAAATTCCCACACGAGCTGTCTGGCGGTATGCAGCAGCGTGTTGGTCTTGCCCGCGCCTTTGCGATGGATACGGATATCCTTCTGATGGATGAGCCGTTCTCGGCGCTTGATCCACTGATCCGCGCCCAGTTGCAAGATGAACTTCTGGAGCTGCAAAAGCGTTTAAAAACCACCATCCTATTCGTAAGTCACGATTTGGATGAGGCGCTTAAGATTGGCACTAACATCGCGATTATGGAATCGGCGAAGATCATCCAGCATGGGCCTCCCGAGCAGATCGTGCTCAACCCAAGCAATCAGTACGTTCAGGACTTTGTGGCGCACACAAACCCTCTCAATGTATTAACGGGTCGCGCTTTGATGACCACGGCGGATCAGTTGCCCGTGCGTGGCGGCGAGATCGTCTTGGATGCCAATAAAGGCGTAACGACCACTCAAATGGCCGATGGCACTTTGGGGGATGTTACCCAAATGGGCAAACCGGTCACTCGCGTTGAATGGACTGAAGGTGACGACTACGAGCGCGTCAGCGAAGGTCAGCTTGTCGTCACTGACCCATCGGTTACGATGCGAAGTGCGATGGAGCTTCGCTACCGCACGGGTCTTCCGGTCATTTTGGAAGAGCACGGTAAGTGGTCTGGCTTGTTGGCCGACAATGATTTTTACCACGCCTTATTAGGCAAGCATTTTGATGCTCCGGTCGTTGAAGATACCTCTTTGTCGGCCTAACCGATCGCACCTGCCTTCTTAGGTAGGTGCGTCTCTCTTTTCCATTCCTCTCCTCTGCTGTTCGTTATCCCTCTCGCTATTCCTCTGCGGTTATCTTTTGCTCATTACCCTTTGCTCAGTGGTTTTCTCGGCGCTTGTCATTATTTTGTTCATTTAATGAAATAATTTTCCGGTATGACGGTTGGCCTGATCTGCGCTGTTCGACGATAGATAACGTTAAAAGGCATTTAATTTTGCTTTTCATCCGAAATTTTGAACATTTCTTCAGTAATGTGTTCTATTTGATTTGAAATCTAATAATTAGATATTCTAAATAAAGATCTGCCTGTTAGTGGTCATTGATGGAAGTTGATGACGCAGAGCAGTCTGTGAATGAAACAGTCGTGGAGGGTACATGTCATTCAATCTTAAGGCGGCGTTTGCTGCATGCGCACTTACCGTAACCAGTTCAGCGGCCATGGCCGACACATGGCGTTACGCATTTGAAGAATCAATGACGGATGTGCAAGGCGTATACGCACAAGCGTTTAAGAAATACATCGAAGAGAATTCCGATCACACGCTTCAGCTGTTTCCGTACGGAACACTGGGTGAATCAGCAGACATCATGGAGCAAGCGCAAGCGGGTATCTTGCAGTTTGTTGATCAATCCCCTGGGTTTACGGGCGCATTGATCCCTGAAGCGCAGGTGTTTTTTATCCCCTACCTGCTGCCTGAAAATGAAGATCAACTGGCGGAGTTTTTCCGCACCAGTAAAGCGATCAACGAAACCTTTCCCAAACTCTATGCTGAACAAGGTTTGGAGTTACTGACCATGTTCCCTGAAGGGGAAGTGGTGATCACCACCAAAGAGCCGTTCAAAAGCCCAAAAGAGCTGGCGGGTGTTAAAGTCCGTGTAATGACGAACCCTCTGTTGGTGGAGTCGTACAAAGCCTTTGGTGCAACACCAACACCACTGCCGTGGGGCGAGGTGTACGGTGGCTTACAAACCAACATCATCCAAGGTCAGGAAAACCCACTCTTTTGGGTGGAGTCCGCCAAGATGTACGAAGTGACAGATGTAATCACCTTTACCGGTCACAACAACTTCACCACCGCGGTGATGGCGAATAAGGCGTTCTTTGATGGTTTGCCAGAAGCCGATCAGGCCTTGATTGAAAAAGGTATGGACGCGGCGTTTGATCAGATCATCGCCTATCAAAAAGGCTTGGGTGATAAATCCCTTGCGACCATTCAAGAGAATAAACCCTCGATTACGGTGAACCATCTGAGTGAGTCCGAGCGCCAAGCGTTTCGTGATGCCGCCAAAGACGTTGAGGCGAAGTTCATTGAGATGACCGGTGACCAAGGCCAAGCCTTGTTGGATCAGTTTAAAGCTGACCTTGATGCCGTGAAGCAGTAAAGCGAGGGTCGATGAATGTCCAACGACGCATCGTCGATTCAGGCCGCTGAGTCCCCAGCGGTCTACGCCTCGGCTTTGCCGGGGCCTTTAGGTACGCTCGATACATGGATCAGCCGTTTTGAAGCGGCCGTTTTGGCCATCGCGGTCTTGGCGATGGCTACGAATACCGTGGCCAACGTGGTGGGGCGTTTTGTGTTTCAGCACAGTTTGTTTTTTACCGAAGAGGTCAATCGCATCCTGATTGTGCTCATCACATTCGCCGGTGTCGGTTATGCCGCGCGACATGGACGCCACATCCGCATGAGCGCCCTCACCGATGCCTGCCCAAAGCCTGTGCGTAAAACCGTGATGGTGTTGATCTGCCTTGTAACGGCCATCGTGATGGGTGGTCTGGCTTATTTTTCGGTGCGCTATGTGCTCTCGCTGGTGGACTCCGGTCGGGTTCTGCCCTCGTTGCAGATCCCCGTGTATTGGATCTATCTGTGGGTGCCGATTGGCCTTGGGATCACCGCCATCCAGTACCTCTTAACCGCATGGCAGAACCTCACGCATTCGGATGTGTACTTATCCACAGAAGTCAAAGAAGCGCGCCAGAGTGTCGCTAAGGACGGTGCTCTATGATGGCGTGGATGTTCATCGCCATGATCGTGCTATTGCTAATGGGGTTCCCGATGATGATCCCCCTGATGGTTGGGGCTCTGATCGGTTTCTTAGCGATGTTTGGCTCGCTCGATCAAATGGATTTTATGATCCAGCAATTTATGGTGGGTATTCGCCCAGCCTCCTTGATTGCGGTGCCTATGTTTATCTTAGCCGCCGAGATCATGACGCGGGGTCACTCGGCCGATCGCCTGATCGAGATGGTCATGAGCTTCATCGGTCACGTGAAAGGGGGTCTTGCGATCAGCACCGCGACCGCCTGTACTTTATTTGGCGCAGTGTCAGGCTCAACGCAAGCAACCGTGGTGGCGGTTGGCTCCCCGCTTCGTCCCAAAATGTTAAAGGCCGGCTACAAGGACAGCTTCTCGTTGGCTTTGATCATCAACGCCAGCGACATTGCGTTTTTGATCCCGCCAAGCATCGGGATGATCATCTACGGTGTGGTGTCGAACACTTCCATCTCGGAGCTGTTCATCGCAGGCATAGGACCTGGGTTGTTGATCCTTGCGCTGTTTGCGACCTACTGCGTGATATACGCGATCAAACACAAAGTCCCGACCGAGCCCAAAGCCAGCTGGGGGGATCGCCTTCGTGCGGTACGCCAAGCGCTGTGGCCGATGGGCTTTCCCGTGATCATTGTCGGTGGCATTTACGGTGGTGTGTTCAGCCCTACAGAAGCGGCCGCAGCGTGTGTGCTCTATGCGATTATTCTGGAGTTTGTGGTCTTCAAAGCGCTGCCGTGGCGCTCGCTGTTTGATATCGCAAAGTCCACAGGCTTAATCACAGCGGTTGTTTTCATCTTGGTGGCCGCCGGTGCTGCGTTTTCGTGGATTATCTCGTTTGCGCAAATTCCGCAAACCATCATCGGTTCTTTAGGGTTGGCTGAGGCAAGTCCTATGATGCTGATGATTGCGATCTGCGTCGCGTTCTTCATTGGCTGTATGTTTGTCGACCCGATTGTGGTGATTTTGGTGCTGGTGCCGATCTTTGCACCCTTGGTCGATGCCGCGGGGATTGATCCTGTGTTGATCGGTGTATTGATCACCTTGCAGGTCGCGATTGGCTCCGCAACGCCACCTTTTGGTTGCGACATCTTCACCGCCATGGCGATCTTCAAGCAGCCTTACTGGCAGGTCATCAAAGGTACACCGCCTTTTATTTTAATACTGCTCTTCGCAACCGCGCTGGTGCTGCTTTTCCCTTCCATCGCGCTTGCGCTTCGGGATTTGGCGTTTCCTTAAAGAGTTGTTTACTCCATAGTGTGTGAAGCGGGCGATGAGCCCGCAACTTCAGTGTAAGATTTTTTTTACAATTTTTTATGCGTCTGTAAGTTTTAATGCTGTTTATATTTATTTGTTTTATATGATTTTTTTTGGTAATTTTGAAAAAAATTAAAGTGTATATTTGGAGATATGGATGTCGTCCAGTGTTTGTACAGATCAGGAAATTCAAGCGTTTCTTAATGAGTCATTAGGTGATATTCCGGGTAACTTAACATGCGAATACCTTAAAGCTGAGCATGGAATATCTCTTGGAATTCAACAAGATGGCTTTTTCCTCACAAGAGAAAATCGTTTAGGTAGGCCAATGTTAAAAGCCTCCCTATCAAAAGCATCCGGTGCCCTTATAGGGCCAATGATTGCTGTTCTCGACTCGAAGAGTGCGAATGGTTTAGTGATATTGACTTTAAGGTTGAATATACGAGAGTGCGCACGTTCAAGCTCAGTTGAATGGGGAAGTAAAGCACGTAATATGTTATCTAATGAAGATTACATTGGTGTTTTGATTATGTTGGCTTCTAATAAAAGTTGTAACTTTAAAAATCTCGCTGATCGGATTAAAGCGCTATAAAATGAAAAAGTTTTTAGTTTTTTTGAGTCTGGTGTTTCAGCCTTTTTTTGCTGTAGCTCAAGGTTGGTCGCCAGAATTTAAAGAAGTTGCTTCCTACCTTGCTGAGTGCGATGTTGGTGCTTTAAAGGATTGGCACAGTAAAGGTGGAAACTTAGAAATTGCGGATGCAGATGGATACCGACCTGTATATCTTGCGATGCTGGATGAGGCAAGTTTGCCTTGTCTTGAGTGGTTGTTAGAACAGGGGGTAGATGTCAATGTGCAAGCGAAGAATGGGTTAACTCCTATTTTGGGTGCCGCTTTCGGTTATAACGTTGAAGCTGTTAAGCTGCTTTATAAGGCAGGAGCTGACCCTTATATACAAGATGATGTAGGTAATAACATTTTCTATGTTGCACTGCTAGTAGCTAAGGATGATGGAGATCCTCTTTTTAGGGAGGCTAAAGATCGTTTTATTTCTCTTGCCCAAGAGATATATTTGAAAGAGCGAGATAAGAGGATAAGTGAATAAAGCTCCACGGAATGCATGTTTGCTCAAAATGTTTTGTTGTCAAATGATAGTGTGCTTATCTGAAATTATACCTAAACAGAGTTTTGCACCCTTGATGTCTGAAGCGGACAGTGCGCCCGCTGTTCTCATCTAAAAGTGATCTGTTATTTAGTCGGGCCTGAAAAATACGTAACCGTATGATTTATAGTGGTTTATAATGCGGTTCGAATATGGAAAACCCGCTTTTTTTGCCCTTCAGGGCCCAAATAGTTGCAGAA
>NZ_JBSWXK010000015.1:0-71023 GCF_056160565.1 Neptunomonas sp. ABH4_499
CGATATCCTCCAGCCTAGGTCGGAACATATCGTTTTGCGGTTCTGAAAGCTTCTTCTTCGGTTTCATAAATCAACGATTCTGCAACTATTTAGGCCCTGAAGGGCAAAAAAAGCGGGTTTTCCATATTCGAACCGCATTATAAACCACTATAAATCATACGGTTACGTATTTTTCAGGGGCGACTAAAGAGCGGTTGTAGTAGATATAAAAAAGCCCAAAGTGCTTTTGAACACTTTGGGCTTCTTAGACTAGATAGGTTTAAGGCTCTACCAACAATGTTTCATCACCGGTGATGATCGTTCCACCATGACTTGTTTTACAACCTACATAGGCAACGGGGCGGCCATCAATCGACATTTTTGATGAGCCTTCAATGATGATCGCGCCGCAACCAGTGCGATCACCCACAGTGGCAATGGGTCGACCGCCTGCATCAGAATCAGCCGCGACTGATACGATAGCGGATGTGCCATGCCCTTTTTTTGGGCAGGAGTGAAGGTCTCCTAAACGGGCAATAGGTTTCATGCTAAAAGCTTAAATCTGTAACTATAGTAAAAGGGATAAATTTGTTTCCAGATTTATAAAAAATAATCCCAGAATCAATTTTCCTATCATTCCAGTACCATTTCAATGGATCTGGATAAAACCTTGCAAGTTTCCCGCCACCAAGAATTTCCATTCTTGACTTATTAAAATCTGGCTTAGATATTCTATAAAAGTCCCCATCATTTACCCGGACTTCAGAAAAAGTATCAAGCAAATTATATTCTTCCAGGTAATCCTCAAACGTACCACTGTAGTATTTCATTGCTACTAGTTTATAAGAATTTATAAATGGTTCAATTGCCACTTCAGGGCCAGCAATCACTGACTCATAAAACTTTTGATATGCCCCCTTTAACAAACCTGCATCTTCAGATTTAATTTGCTCGCCCTTTTCCCAATCCCAGTATTCATTCAAAGTAGCAACATTTGCAATAGAAACTTTCGCTGAAGTTAAATAAGATTTAAAAGATTTTCTACCTAATAATATTTCCCCTTGATCAAACTCCATGTCATCCTCTATTAGTTCAATACCCGATCCTTCCTCTACCCTAACTTGTCCTGTGTAGGTTTTATCGCTAAACTTAAGACGTTCATCTTCGGCATCATAATAAATACTTAGAACACCAATCTTAGTACCATCTCTCACCAAAGATATATATATCGAAGTCTTCTTATCAAGCTCAGGTACAACTTGATTATTATCATCTCTTGTTATACCGACAAAATTAACTTCAATCTTATTATTTCCAGTTTTAAAAAACTCATAAGCCGGTATCTGTAAACTTCTAGGCTTAACATCTTTGCTCTTGATCAAAGGAATACCATTAATTCTAATATCATAAACAATATTCGTTGACTCTACAGATACTGATATTTTTTCATTTGCCATAGCAAAACTCCCTATACTAAAAAAAAACAAAATAAAACTAACCAGTCTTAATCCACCTTGGTATATCATCAGTAACTTCCTTAACAGTTGACTCTAACAAATATATCTATTTCTCAATTATAGTTTGATCTACTGAGCTCTCAGACTCATTAAATACTTCATCATCTTTCGATGTAGCATCTGATCCAGAAATTTTAACACCAAAATAAACACCCCCCTTTCAACTTAAGCCAAATTGTTAAAGAGCGGTTGGAGTAGATATAAAAAAGCCCAAAGTACTTTGAACACTTTGGGCTTCTTAGGCTTGATGGATTTAAGGCTCTACCAACAATGTTTCATCACCTGTGATGATCGTTCCACCATGGCTTGTTTTACAACCCACATAGGCAACGGGACGGCCATCAATCGACATTTTTGATGAGCCTTCGATGATGATCGCGCCGCAACCCGTGCGATCACCAACAGTTGCAATGGGTCGACCGCCTGCATCAGAATCCGCCGCGACTGATACGATGGCGGATGTGCCATGTCCTTTTTTTGGGCAGGAGTGAAGATCTCCTAAACGGGCTATGGGTTTCATAGCCATATTAGAAATCTGTATCATTTGAGATGAAAAACGGAATAAAAACCCCATCTTTTTTATAAAACAGCAACCCTGAATCTATTTTCCTATCACCAAACTTCCATACTAAGGGATCAGGAAAAATTCTAGCTAACTTACCACCATCTAATATATCAAAGGTTGTTCTTGAGAAATCAGGTGGTGATATTTTATATACATTTCCATCACTAACTCTTTCAGCCTGAAAAGTTTCGAGAACACTATTATCTACCAAATAATCCTGTAAACTAATATCACTGTACTTTTTCGCGACTAGCTCATATAAAGGATAGAGTGGTTTAGCCGCACCCTCAACATCGTTTGATTTTATTTTACGATAATGATCCTCATAAGCCTTTTTTAAAAGATCATAATCACTGGCATCAATATCTTCTCCCTCTCTCCAGCTCCAAAACTCCTTTAAAGAATGATAATCCTTTACTAAAATATCTTTCTTTTTCGATATCGAGTTTTCTTTGTATCTACCTAATAAAATTGTGCTTTCATCAAACCTGTAATCTTTACTAACTTCCATACCTTCACTAATAAATCCAGCTTTTCTCCCAGTGTATGTTCTATCACCATCAATCAAAGATTTTTTTTCTGAATCATAACGTAAGTTAAAAGCATCAACTTTATTCCCATCTCTAATAATAGAGACATATAGAGATGATCTATCGCTAAAATTTTCTACAATATCACCATCGTTATTCTTATAGACTCCAGCCACATTTACTTCTAGAGAGTTCTTACCGGATTTAAACATATGATATGCAGGTATCTGCAAACTTCTTGGAGCTAACTTCTTGCTTTTAATTAAAGGTAACCCATTAACTCTGACATCATAAACCACATCAGTTGACTCTATACTTACCGAAATTTTATCACTTGCCATCGCTACACCTTGAATAAAAAATATAAAAAAAATTACTTTAAGAAGTCTTAATCCATGCTGGTATATCATCTGTCACCTCTTTAACTGTTGGCTCAAGCAAATCGTACTCCTTTTCCACTAATGCCTGACTAGTTTCGCTTTCCCTTTCTTCATATTTATTATCTGATTCCGATTCTTTATTATTTGTTTTCATTGAAACACCATAATAAATTCCTCCTTTAAGTTTAAGACCCTCAAAGAAATAACGCTTATACTCATTAACTTCGCCATCTTCTTCTTTTTGCTTAAACTGAAAATTCCATGCCGTATTCAATACTCCGTTAATTCCAGCCTCGGCTTCAAGCAAAATCACTTCAGCTTCAACAACAAAAGAAATTTTCGCTGACGCAAAAAACTTTATCTCTTGTTTAATTTCTTTCTCGTACTTAGATCCACTTATGACCTTTTTACCATCCCACTGAAGTATAACTTCACCAGCAGAACCGTAGTCTATTATCAAATCAAAACTCCCCCCAAACTCTAACATAGCGACTAACTCACAATTTAATTTAGTGTTTTCGCCACCTAAAGAGGAGTTCAATCCATCCCCGATTCTTTCCGCCTTTTCTTTCGCCTTTTTTAACACTTTAGCAGCGCCACCCGATAAAAGAGTCACTGCGATTTCAAGTATGTCAATTTGACCCTTAATCTCTCCACCAAAAGTCATTTTTAAAGCAGCAAGATCTAGTTTTACGTTAGGCGAGCCCATCACCTTTTTGGTTTCTACACCTTCAGCTGTAAACTGTATCTTTGGAGTCACTGTAACACCAGTGCCTTCTGCCACATCTGCACCAGCTTGCTTTATTTTATTTATGGTTTCTCCGCTAACACCACTTTTAGATGATAGGAAGTCAAATATCTGCTTTATTTTTTCTACAACATATAATGGAAAAGGTAGTTTTGTTTCTTGATCTCTCCCTGCTGCCTTTTTAGTTACAGTAGAACTAAACTCCACATCACCATATTGAGCTTCAAGACTTCCACTAAACCACTCATTTAAAGGACTTATTTTCACACCTGCCGTAGTTAAAGCCATTTCGACTTCGATAGTCAGATTACCTGCCAACTTGATGTACGGAAGGGGTATCACTTGGAGGGCCCTTCCCATTGTCTCATCTTGCGAGCATTGAATTACTTTGTAGGAATATCCATTTTTAAGATGATCTCCATGTACGTACTCGACAACTTTCTTTAAAACAATAAAGCATCCAATTACCTCAGCCGGAAAAAGGGTTGATGACAAAAAAAGTCCCAAGTCAGGCTTATCAAAGTAGACAGTTCTCTCTGATTTTTGCTCTATTAGGTACTCTTCCCCTCCTAATCCTGAGCTTTCTAGAACCGATGGGTGGTAATCATATTTATTTGTACAATTACTATTATTCTTACCAGCTACCATCACCTCTATATCTGCTCCCAAATGAGAACCTTTTACATCTTTCATTATCATCAATAGTTTTGATGGTTGACCAGGACATAGAGGCCATTCTATTTTTCTTTCGCCAGCAATTTTATCTCTATCGGCATCCTTAATTTCACCAGAAATAACACAACATGGTTCTATGCTTTGACATACACAAATAGGCTTTCCTAGTTTCCTATCTTCAGATGCTCCATCCGAAAGGTTACCAAAATCAATCCCTTTATTACCAAATAGCTCATTGTAATGATGAACTACTCCATCTTTTGTCTTACTTATACCTTCGCCAACCGCCTCCCTAGCGCTTTCAATTGATTGCCCTGCGTTGCTTGCTGTTTCTTCCAATTTAGCTCTAGGGTCATCTTTCCATTCTTGGAGCTCAACTTTAGCTTGTTGAATTTTTTCAACTACACCAGCTTCGACCTTCGTAGCCAGCTCAGAGCTCCACTCTCGGGTACTATCTACCCCATATTCTAAAGCAGAGCCAGAATAAGCCTCACCTATTGCGCTCCCTGCACTTTTTGCTAGACCTGTCGCTCCCTCTACCCCATCGCTAAGCAAATCTCCTGTCCATTCGGCAGCGACACTTAGACTGTTCTCGACCGCTTCATAGCTCTTGCTAAGCATGCTTGGGGAGGTGTTGGATAAAATATTTTGCTCACTCATTGCAAAAGCCAGTTCATCTAGCTCAGCTAATGACGTTGTTACGGTCTGTCCTGACACAGAGTCAACAAGTGTCACTGGTTGATCTGAAGCTCTTATAGTCATCTGATAGTCCTTATCGTACTTCTATGCCATCTTTGGCAATTTACGTATATTGCGTCGCGCGATGCCTTTTGGCATCCACTCCTCTATGGCTTGTCTTCGTTGCCAATTAAGGAGTGATTGATCTTCTAATAGCGCTTTTATATCGGGGTACGCTTTTGGAAAGTCTTCTCCAAACTGGAGATAACATTCGGAGAGAGTTCGTACTTGTTTTTGGGAAATAAAATCCCACTCTTGACCTCTTGTACAAGCAAGCACAGCTGCCATCCAATAACTGTCATTACTAAACTCTTTATTGAAAGTCTCTTTTAGGCTTCTCGCCAACTGCCGCTCTGCCCTCTTCTCATGCATCAGCCCATATTTCTCAAACTCCCGCTGGGAGATCTTGAAGGCTTTGCGGCTGCTGACCACACCCTCCGGCAGTTCACTGTCTGGAGTGATGTGAAGCAGCTCTTGCTGGTAGTGCATATAGTCGTAAAAGGGGTCGACTTCTTGATCTTGTTCACTGCCTTCTTCGAAGACCATTAACGGCGATAGCGGAAGAAAGAGTTTTTCCACAGGCTGTAGCAGGCGGCCGGTTTTCCAGCCATCTAGGATGTATAGGGAGTCCATCAATACCCGCGGGTCGTAGAAGCGGAAGTAGATGGGCGATTTGTCATCCGCCGGTGTCCACAGCATGGTGAATAACCGGAAGTGATCCCGCAAGGCTTTGACCGTTTCGTAACTGGTAAAGAGGATACCGCTGTGTTGGATCTGGTCGCGCTCGCGCATCAACTCTAACATTGGCTCGCCGCGTTCCAATTTCACAAGCCACGGGGCAGCGGCTCGGTTTTCGGGGTCAAGCGTGGTGTATAAGCAGCTGTGCGGTGGGTCGTAGGCTTCCAGTAGGGATTCAATTTCCGGCCAGTTGGCACCATCCACAATGGCCCAGAGCGGCGCGGTTTCGGTTTCCAATAACGACTCCCATGTAAGCTGCTCCACTTTTGGCGCTGGCCACTCGGGTTTTGCAGGCTCTGCGGGCGCTTTTGGCGCTTCGGGTTCCAGTTGCAGGTCGCTTCGCAGGTTCTCTGCGGTGGCCGCTTCGTTGGTTTGGGGTTCGGGTGCTTTGGGGATGCTCTCTTCCAAGGGTTGAAAGCGACCAAACACCACCGGCGCTTCGGGCGTGGCTTGGCGGGCCAGTTGGACTAAGTCCTGCGCCATTCCCTTGGTGCGAAAGTGATGCAACAAGGGTTGGATGGAGCCCACGCGCACTAGGTCGAGGCCGTTGTGTTTCAGCGCGGTGTATAAAAGCTGCTTGAAGGGTTCGACACCGTCGGTGTGGATCACCACGTAGGCGATCGCTTCCAGCGCTTGTGTCTCCCAAAAACGCAAACGGCCAGGCTGGATAACCACCTGGCACGCGCCGATCCACGCTTGCGGTTCGTTGTTGGATGCTGTGCTCATCTGATCTTACGGCTTATCATGATTACGCTTCTTCGCCTTGCGCTTCTTTCGGGCAGTGCGATACAAACGGTGAGCCGGTTCCGGCCGCTGCCTTCATTACGGTTGGGACCGTCGGCACCGATGCGCCACCCGCACCGCCTGGGCCCACACTGAGCTTGGGTATCGCTTTAACGCTGCCACCAGAGATCACGACCGCGGCACCACCGGACACAAGGGTGATTTTGGAGGCATCTAGAATGAGGTTGCCGCCCGTTTTAAAGGTTAAATCCCCGCCGACTTTGTTTTTCCAATCGCCGCCGATGGTCATGCCTAAATCGCCGTCGATTTTCTCAAGCTGTTTGCCCTTTACCGTGACATCGCGGTTGCCATCGATGGTTTCGAGGCGGTTTTTCGCAACGGCTAAATTGGAGTTATTACCGATGGTGGTCGTGTCATCAAATTCCACGCGGGACTGGCGGGAGTTTTTGACATGCGTTTCCATGTTTTTCTGGGCGTGCATGTAGATAAACTCTTCGTCGGCCTCGTCCTCAAAGGTCAGCTCGTTAAAGCCGGAGCCTTTGTGGGTTTGTGACTTAATGGTCATCCGCGCTTTGTTGTCGGGCAGCTGGTTTGGCGGCATCTGCTCAGCGTTATAGACGCGGCCAGTAATGATCGGGCGGTCCGGGTCGCCATCATAAAAGTCGACGATCACCTCTTGGCCGATGCGTGGCAGTACTAAGCTGCCGTAATTACGCCCTGCCCAGTTTTGGCTGATACGTACCCAGCACGAGCTGTTCTCGTTGTTTTGTCCGTAACGGTCCCAGTGGAATTGCACTTTTACGCGACCAAAGTTATCGGTGTAGATCTCTTCGCCGGAGGGGCCGACCACAATCGCGCTTTGCGGGCCTTGCATGCGCGGCCATTCGGTTAACCGCGGTGGACGATAAATGGTATCGGCATGAATGCAACGGAAGCGATTGCTGTACTCTTTTTCCTGATCTTCGTTGCTGGTAAAGGAGTAGTCTTGCGCGGTGTGCGTGACACTCAGCAGCAGGTAGTCGGCGCGCTCTTCGGGGGCATCATCGTGGCGTTCCAATGTAAAACGATGACCACCGGTTAATGAACGGCAACCACTTTCACCTTGTACGGTGTTATACGCCGCTTCATCGGATTCAACGCGCACACGTGCCCAATAAGACCCCACACCTTTATCGTGGTAATGCCCAGGGTAGTGGTATTGTTCAAACTTACCGGTGCCTGGAATGCTCATTTTGGCAACCGCGCTCGATTGCAGTCGATGGCTCGGCTTTTTAAAGTCAAAATCGCGCTGGGTGTGTTGGCCGGTCATAAACTGATAGGTACGATGCCAGGTGTGGATCGTACTTTGAGTGACGGAGCCTGCGCTGTAGGTCAGATCGCTCTCGTCGCACTGGCCGTAGCCGCCAATATGATCACTGATCACTAAGGTGTGCTGACCATCGCTGTGCTCGAAGTAGTAGTAGATCCCCTCCTCCTCAAAGAGGCGAGACAGGAAGGTAAAGTCACTTTCCTGATACTGAACGCAGTATTCACGTACGGGATGCTGACCGATCAACTTAAACTGATAATCGGAAAAGCCGTTTTCACGGAAGATGGACTCGGCAATCTGCTCTACCGTTTTGTTTTGATAGATCTTGCAGTCGCTGGTTTGCGTTAAAAACCAGAACCACGGCACGATCACCGCCGAATAGCAGCGCAAATCCTGCAGGCGTCGGCCTTCTTGGCGAAAGCTTTTGACGTATCCATTGATGTAGCGGTAGCTGCCATCCATGTACAGCGAGTCTTCATCGACGCTGGCAATTTTAAGCGTCACGTTTTGCCCCACTAAGGATTCTGCCGCAACGGCCTTATCCAACGAGTACATCTCGACAGTAAATTCAAAAAGGGAGGAGATCGATTCCTCGCCATCTAGGCGGGTCATCAGAAGCTGATCGTCACCTAACGGGGTGTCAATCGCTAATAGTCGGCTCTGCTGGGAGAAAACAGCCATATACATCCTTGTCCTGTCTAAGCGAACAGTTCACGCAGTCATCCGTTCAGGGCGGGCGCTGCATACCTCGACATTAATCTCTGGAAATTGGGCACTACTGAATACCACAGCCCGCCTTCGTGTTAGAGATCATTGCTCATCCATAGGACTATTTTAAAAAATCTCTGAGCCGCTTTCTATGGGAATAGTTCCTATTTTGTGGGGAATGTATAAATTTTATTCAACAAAAATACGAAGTGTATGCTAGACCCCTGCAGAAAAAACCGTATGATTACCTCGCCTAAACCTTAGATCAACTGTGGAATTAAAATGGAAGAATCAGGACGTTCGTTGTTTCCTAAACTCAAACTGCTGTTCAGCGGTGTGGCCTTGGCCTTTTTCGGTTTTCTAGCCCTTATTTATGTGCTGTCCAAATCCGTCTTTTATGCAGAGCCGGGTTATGTGTACCACGTACGTACGCTGACCGGTGATGAGCGTGTCGTATCCGATGTGGGCTACCAGCTGTTCTTTTTTGGTCGCTGGAACTCATGGAAGCGAGCTTTAACGGTTCAAGCGGTGCGCGGTGGTACTGAAGAACTCAACTACACCGAGACAGAATCCAACGATGCCAGCGCAAGCTTACCGCCGTTAAACATCATGTTTTTGGATCAGGTTGATGCCAACTCTGAAGCGACGGTGCGCTTCTCGATCCCGACCGATGAAGAGGGCTTTTTAAAGCTGGCACACGAGTACCGCTCACCCGAAAACTTGCTGCGCACCGCCTTGATCCCCGCCTTTAAAGAGACGCTACAGGCAACGGGCTCGCTGATGAGCGCCGA
Organism: Neptunomonas sp. ABH4_499; assembly: GCF_056160565.1. NCBI lineage: Bacteria > Pseudomonadati > Pseudomonadota > Gammaproteobacteria > Oceanospirillales > Oceanospirillaceae > Neptunomonas > Neptunomonas sp. ABH4_499. The sequence goes on from NZ_JBSWXK010000015.1 coordinate 9,423, forward strand.
GGAGTACTACTCAGGTGGGCGTACCGAGTTTAACACCGAGTTTGAGCGCCAAATGAAAGATGGTATCTACAGTGTTCGCCGTGAAGAGGTCGTGATCTCGACCGGCCGCACCAAGGCCAGCGCCAACGCCTCTTTAGGTACCAATCAACAAGAGTACGGCGATGAGAACAAAACGGAGTTTCGTGTCCGAAAGGTAATGGGCAGCGACGGCACGCCGATCCGTAAGCTGCAGCGCTTTAACGAGTTTGGTATCCATGTGGTCGATGCGCGTGTGACCAATATGCAACCAAACCAGCGATTTGTAGAGCGCATGCAGTTAAAACAGAAAGCTTCAGCCGACCGTGCAATTGCCCGTGAGCAGCGCATTCAAGAAGAAGAGCAACGCTTACTTGCGATCGCCCGTGGTGAGCGTGAAGTGGCAGAGCGTCAGGCCAAAGCGAAAGTGGAACAGATCCAAAAAACCACGGAAGCGGAAACCGACAAGCAACTGGCGTTAACACAAGCCGAGAAGCTTCGCGCACAAGCGCAGATCGAGAAAGAGACCGCCGAGATCAACTTGCAGAAAGCGACCATCGAAGCTGAAACACAACGCACGCTCGCGGATGCCCAAGCGTACGAGAAACGCGTCATTCTGGAAGCGGATAACGCGTTGGCGGATAAGCTCCAAGCTGAGATCGAAATCCAAAAACTGTGGGCCGAAGCCTTTGCTAAGCGCTCGGTACCCACTAACGTCTTTGGTTCTGGTGACGGCGGTGCGCCAGTCGGCTCCGATGGCGAAACCAAAGCCTTTATGCAGATGCTGACGTTAGATGCAGCTAAACGTCTGTCGTATGATCGCGAGATCTCCCCAACGCCTTAAGCGTTTGCCGTAAATACAAAAAACGCCCGCAATCGCGGGCGTTTTTTCGTTCAGTCTTTAATGACAAACCAAACTTACAATCCGACAAACGGCTGTAAGAGCTTGGGCAGCAAGCCTTGGAATTTCATCGGCGCATCCGTTGCGATCAGACAGATGCACGGTTCGGCGCCATCGGTGATCGGCTGATGTTCGATGGTCGGGTCAAGATCCGCCACATCGCCCGCCTTAAAGCGACCTAACTCATCCGAGTAAGACCCCTTCAAAATCAACGTCATCTCACTACCGTTGTGAGTATGAATCGGGATCGACACGCCCGGCTGAATTTTCAGCAACCGAAGCTCGCCATCGTGGGTGTCCATTTTAATGTGTTGAATACCCGGCACTAAGCGACGCCATGGCAGACCTTCTTCGCCTTGTTCCAGCATCATTGCCAACGGTTTTGGCAAATGATGCGTGGTCAACGAAGGGTCGGTAGATGCTTCATCAATCGGCTCGATGTCGGGTTCGGCCATTAAGCGCTCAAAAAACGCATCGCGGGATACTGAAACATCCGCTTCGGGTTCGTCCAGCATCATTGCTGCACCCAGGGTTTCCGCGTCTTTGATGCGATCCTTGCAGGTTTGGCAAAATGAAAGATGACACGACACCAGCACGCTGAACGACTCAGGTAAGGTACCCGCCGCATAGCTGATTAATGTTGAATCATCGGGATGATGGATTACCGTCATAGCTCAGGTCTCACTGCTTTGCTGAGTTTCTGAAACGCGAGTCGAAGACTCGATTTCACACTACCAAGGGGGATCGACATCTCGTCCGCAATCTCTTGATGGCTTTTCCCTTCAAAAAACGACTTAAAGATCACCTGGGCTTGTTGAACCGGTAACTTCTTAATCTCGTCTCGTATTTTTCGGCCATCCGATTGCACATCGTAATCAACCGTTTCGGTGTCTTCGAACACCCAGTTAGCGCGATCACGCACTTGTTGACGGCGTAGGTGGTCAACGTGCAAGTTACGCGCAATTCGGAAAATCCACGTACTGGCAGCTGCTTTGCGACTGTCGTATTGGTGCGATTTACGCCACACCGTCATCATGGTTTCCTGTGCGATCTCCTCGGCAAGGGTGTCATCTTTCGTCACCCCCAAAAGCCAGGACTTTAGCCTGGGCGCAAAATGGTCGTAAAACAGCATGTACTGCTGCTTATCGCGCGTTTTTGCGATGGATTCCAAACACTGGTTCCAGTGATTGATCTGTGCCTTGGAATCGGAGTTATTGTGCATTCGGATGTCCTGTTTCATAGATCTTAGTACGATACCGATTAACGATTGGATCATCTATTTCAATGCGGGATTGATTGATCTAAACCTTTACAGCCCACGTAACGATCAAAAACACCCTTTACGACCGGTTCGAGGACCTTTTTATGAGCCCAACATCCACACCAAGAGCACAAAAGATTGCCGTGATCGGCAGCGGTATTGCTGGCTTAAGTTGCGCATGGCACTTGGCAAACCAACCCAACTGCGAAGTCACCCTGTTTGAAAAGGATGATCGCTTGGGCGGGCACAGCAACACCGTGGATGTTGATACCAAGCAGGGAAAAACACCGGTCGACACAGGCTTCATCGTTTACAACCCGCCTAATTATCCAAACCTTGTTTCTTTATTTAAACATCTGGATGTACCCGTTATGCCAACGGATATGTCGTTCGCGGTGTCGGTGGATCAGGGTCGGGTCGAATACAGCGGTTCGGGGCTAAGTGGTTTGTTTGCCCAAAAGCGCAACTTGGTTAACCCACGCTTTCTAGGCATGGTGCGGGACATCTTACGTTTTTACAAAGATTCCAAAAATGAGGATTTTGTCCCCTCCCCCTCTATGACATTGCGTGACTTGTTAGCGCAGCACAACTTTGGTGATGCCTTTCGAGATGAGCACCTTTTGCCGATGGGGGCCGCCATCTGGTCAACGCCGATGGATAAGATGCTGGATTACCCAGCTAAGCCGTTTTTGGATTTTTGTGAAAACCACGGGCTCTTGCAGGTAAAGGATCGTCCACAGTGGCATACGGTTAAGGGCGGCAGCCGTGAATACGTATCGCGTTTAAGTGCCGACTTTAAAGGCACGATTTTAACGAATCGCTCGCTTCGTGAAGTGAAGCGTATCGGGGGTAAGGTCTTAATGACCGACTGGCATGGCGATCATTGGCAGTTTGATCACGTCGTGTTTGCGTGTCATGCCGACCAAGCGTTGCGCATGTTGGCTGACCCACGCGATCAAGAACAAGCATGTCTGGATAAATTCCGTTTCGAGCGAAACCGCGCCGTGCTGCACAGTGATACCAAATTGATGCCCCGCCGCAAAGCCGCTTGGTCAAGCTGGAACTACCTTACCGACTACCGGTTAGGGCCACGCGCGCTGTGTGTTACCTACTGGATGAACCGCTTACAATCGCTTAACACCGATACGCCGATGCTGGTGACACTAAACCCATTTGATGAACCCGCTAAAGGCCAGATTCACGCCAGCTTTTTGTACGATCACCCCGTGTTTGACCTTGAAACCGACAAAGCCAAAAAAGCACTGTGGCAGCTGCAAGGTCAAAACAATACTTGGTTCTGCGGAGCTTGGTGCGGCTTTGGATTCCATGAAGATGGCATTCAATCTGGCCTTTTGGTGGCCGAAAAACTCAGTGGCGTGCCGCGTCCTTGGCAAGTTGAGAACATGAATGCGCGCATTCCGATTCCCGCTGATTGGGCCGAGCGGGTGATTAAAAGCGATGCGCCTTTAGGCTCAGCAGCATGAAGTTTCAATCCGCACTTTACCACGGGGAGGTCATGCACCATCGGCGCTTCCCGAAGGACCATCGGTTTGTCTATCGACTCACTACCTGGTTGATCGACATCGATGAGCTGCCGGTGTTGGATCAATCCTTAACCGGGTTTGGCGTTAATCGAAGCGCCGTATTTGCTTTTCACGACCGTGATTACGGGTTGGGTGATGGTCGCCCCGCCCGTGTGTTCATCGATACCCTGATGGCCGATCACGGATTACCCAGACCCGAAACCGTGGAGCTTTTGTGCCAAGTCCGTGCCTACGGACATGCGTTTAACCCGCTCTCGGTGTGGTTTTGTTATGACGCTCAAAAAGCCCTTACGGCGGTGGTGTATGAGGTACGAAACACCTTTAAGCAGCGGCATCATTACTTAGTGCCGGTCACCGAACCCACGTCGTCAAACCGCAAAATTCATCACAGCGCCTCGAAGGCTTTCTATGTGTCCCCCTTTATGCCGATGGACTGTGAGTACGGTTTTCATTTTAAGCCACCTGAGCAAGCGCTCGATTTCATCATTCAGCAATCGCATCAGGAGAAAACCATCCTGACGGCCCGCTGGCAAGGTGAGCGACAAGCCTTGACCCAAACAAACCTGATCAAACAGGCCATCCAATTCCCGCTTAACACCGTAAAGGTATTAAGTGCGATCCACTACGAGGCATTGAGGCTTTGGCTTAAAGGGCTTCGTTTGGTCAAACGCCCCTCACCACCTGAACATCCGGTGTCCAGAGGGCAGGACAATACACGCGTGGTCTCCACGCATCGTTTAGCGAATCCACACAGCAAAGTGAGCTCATCATGAATCGAATGTCTACTCGCAGTCCTTCTACGACGCTGATTCCCGGTAAGGCGTCGGATCACGTCTTAAAGAAAAGCCCACTCTTGCTCAGACCCCTGTTAAAACGCTTAACCGATGCGCGTGTCAGTGCCATTTCATTGATCTTGCCAAACGGCCAACGCTTCACGGTGGGTCACGCACAAAGCGATGTTCAGATACCGCTTGTACGCCTTCACCGCCGCCGCGTTGTGGTTAAAAGCGCCTTCTCTGGCATGATGGGCTGGGCCGAGAGCTTTATGGATGGGGATTGGAGCTGCGATAACCTTGTAGCCCTCACCGACTGGGCCATGCACAACGAGCCAGCGTTAAAAGAGGCCTTTCAAGAGCAATCGTTAGCGCGTTTTCTGATCAACCTGTGGCATAAAAAGCGCGATAACACCCGCGAAGGCAGCCGTAAAAACATCGCCTATCATTACGACTTGGGGAATGCGTTTTACAAGCGCTGGTTAGATGAGACGATGACCTATTCGTCCGCTTACTTTGCAGGGCAATCGCGCACGCTAAAAGAAGCGCAAGAGGCCAAATACCAGCGTATTTTAGAGCTAAGCGAAGCCCAACCGGGGGATCGTATTCTAGAGATCGGCTGCGGCTGGGGCGGCTTTGCCGAAACCGTTGCACGCCATGATGAGCACACCCACCTGTACGGTGTCACGCTGTCCAAAGAGCAGCTTGAATACGCAAAAGCACGCATCAGCGCCCTAGAGGCCGATCAACGCGTCACGTTGAGTTATCAAGACTACCGAGATGTACAAATCACCTTTGATCGCATCGTCTCGATCGAGATGTTCGAAGCGGTCGGCGAGCCACACTGGCGCACCTACTTCGAGACACTGAACCGCTCCCTTAACGAAGGGGGCACGGCCGTTTTACAGGTGATCTGTATTGCGCCCGAGCGCTTTGATTACTACCGCAGCCACGCCGATTTTATTCAGCGCTACATCTTCCCGGGTGGCATGCTACCGACTGCACAAATCATGCATCAACTCGCCGCCCAACACGGCTTCGAGGTAGAAGTCGATGAAGAGTTTGGCTTGGATTACGCCGAGACCCTGCGCCAATGGCGTGAGCAGTTTATGGCGGATTGGGAATCCATCCACCCAATGGGGTACGACGAGCGCTTCAAGCGCATGTGGGAGTACTACCTGTGCTACTGCGAGAGCGGTTTCCGTTACGGCTCGATTGATGTCCGATTCTTCAAACTTAGGAAAACCGCATGAAACGCTTATGGATGGTTATGCTCGGTGTCTTCACACTCTTCCTACAAGGTTGCAGCAGTATGAATGTGGATGATTTCAAAGGACAAGGTCCCAAACTGGTACTGGAAGAGTACTTTCAAGGGACAACCTACGCCCATGGCCTATTTCAAGATCGCTTTGGCAATGTGAAACGTCAGTTTACGGTGAACATTGAAGGCACGTATCAGGAGGGCACCCTCACCCTAGTTGAGGACTTTGTCTATAACGATGGCGAAACCGATCAACGCATCTGGAACATCACCCCAGGCAACGATGGCTATTACACCGGCACCGCGGGCGATGTTGTCGGTCAAGCCGAAGGGTATGTCCGTGGCAACGCGCTTAACTGGCGCTACACCATGGACTTAGCGGTGGGCGATACATCCTACAAGGTCGCTTTTGATGATTGGATGTTTTTGCAGCAAAATGGCGTGATGATCAACAAAGCGACGGTTTCAAAGTGGGGCTTTAGAGTCGGCGAGGTGATCCTCTTCTTCTCGAAACACCCTCAATAATAGGACTGAAAGGCGTTAAGATGAGATACCTTGGTTCAATAGGATGTGCCCTGATCTTAGCGCTCGTAAGCTCAAGCGCCGCAGCCCACCCTTTCAGTGAGCTTTACGGTGATCGCATCGAGTTTACCGTTCTAAGAAACGGCCAACCGGTGGGCTATTATCTGACGGAATTTCGCGATATTTCCGCTACCGAATGGCAGGTCGATGTCTCAATGGAGCTATCGTTCAAAGTGTTTAAGCTGCTGCCCTATCATTACGTGTACCGTGCACAGGAGCGCTGGCAAGATGGCGCATTAATCGGCTTCAGTAACACCATCACCAAGAACGACAAAACCCAACGCGCGCACTGGCTGCTACAAAACGGCCAACTGATCCCGACCACACAGTCAAAAGCATCGCCGTTACCCAGTCAGGTTCTGACCACGCATCACTACAACATCAAGGCACTTAGCCAATCTGAGCTTCTTAACACCCTAACCGGAAAGCTCTCGGCCATTGCCCCAACCAAGCCCACTAAGGCACAGATACAGACCCAACAAGGTGCGATATCAGCACAGCATTTTCTGTATCAAGGGGATCTTAACGACACCGAGGTGTGGTACACGCCCGAAGGTCAATGGGTAAAACTGGCTTTCTCGGACCCTTCGGGTGCTTGGATCGAGTTTGAGTGCATCCAGTGTATCGCACCCGAAACGCCATCCCTCATTGCTAAGAGTAAAGATCAATGAGTACACCGGCTTTAGAGACCGCGCTTGAGCAGTACATCGCGTTTATGAATACCCTCGAGCAACCCGATGCACTATCGCAAATTGAGCAACTTACCACACCGGATGTACGCTTTGTTGACCCCTTTAACGACTTGACCGGTCAGGCGGGTTTTCATCAAGCCATGAAAGACTTTATCAAGGAAGTACAAAACCCTCGCTTTGAGGTTCGCCATCGCGGTTGGGATGGCAACACCGTTTTGATTCAATGGCATTTCACCGGCACATTTAAACGCAGCGGCAAGCCATGGGCCTTTCCTGGGACAACCGAAATCCTCTTTGATGATCACGCCAAAGTAAAAATGCACTACGACCACTGGGACTCAGGTCAGCATTTCTATCAGCACCTGCCGGTGATTGGCTGGGCTATCCGATGGATACGCCGTAAGATTGCCATACGTCCGTCAGATTAAGTTTGGCAACTCCCAGCCCACTTTACGGTCTATATTAGAGAATTCATAACAAGGAGATCGGAATGGGCATAGGCTCTCGCCTTAAACGAGCACTCGGCCCCGAGTGGATCGATGATCTACAACATCAGATCAAAGAAACGGTCGATCAAGGACTAGACCGTCACCTTCGTATTGCCGTTACCGGCCTTAGCCGAAGCGGTAAAACAGTGTTTATTACGGCCCTTGTGCACCATTTGATGAACGCACATCAGGGCAAATCACTCCCCTTTTTATCCGCGGCGGCCGAACATCGCATCATCAGTATCAAGCGCCGTCCAGCACGAATGTCCGAGCCGTTTCCCTTGGATGCGGCGGTCAACGCCCTAGGGCAGGAGCCACCACAATGGCCGCCTTCAACAACGGGCTTGGCCGAGGTAAACCTTGCCATCAAATACAAACCTGGCAGTCGGCTAAAACGTCTTGTGACGGATTCGGCCACACTGAATTTAGACATTGTCGATTACCCGGGCGAATGGCTACTCGACCTGCCTTTGCTACGCATGGACTTTGAAACCTGGTGCGAGCAGCAACAAGCCTTGTTTGATAAAGCACCGCGCAGCAGCTTAGGCCAAGAGTGGTATCACACAATCCAACAGACCGATTGGAGCATCGAGGTGGAGCCAGCCACACTCACGGCCATTAGCCAAGCTTACACCGCGCTGCTTAACCAACTGCGTGAACAACCGCATGCGCAAAGCGTACTGCAACCGGGGCGCTGCATTTTACCGGGCGATCTGGCTGGCGACCCACTGCTTGAGCTTTTCCCACTGCCGGGCATTTCCGCGAATAGCGACCCAGCCTCCGGCTACAATGTGATGAAAAAGCGCTTTAACGCCTACAAGGAGAAGGTGGTTAAACGCTTCTATGAAGAGCATTTCTCCCGATTTGATCGACAAGTGGTGCTGGTTGATTGCTTAAAAGCACTGAATAACGGTAAGCCCTGTTTTGATGATATGAAGCTGGCCTTGACCGAGATTCTACAAAGCTTTAACTACGGGTCATCTGGCTTTTTACGCCGCATTTTCAGCCCGCGTATCGATAAAGTGCTGTTCGCGTCCTCCAAGGCCGACCACGTCACCGCGAACCAGCATCATAACCTCGATAAGTTTCTGGAGCTGATCATCCAAGATGCGCAACGTGAAATGCGCTTTGAAGAGATCGACACCAGCTGCATGGCGCTGGCCTCCATCCGCTCGACCGACGCGGCGGTTGGTCAGTTGCACGGCCAGCAGATCTCATGCTTAAAAGGCTTCAGTAAAGCCGATGGCAAACCGACGGCGATCTTCCCGGGTGAAGTCCCTACCGAGCTACCCACCGAGGCCGACTGGAACAGCAGTCGATTCCAGTTTTTGGATTTCGCCCCTAAACGCCTCCTCACTACGCAGCTCAAGCCAGAACACCATATCCGTTTGGATCAAGCACTTGAGTACCTGATAGGAGATCACCTTTCATGAGTGAGTCGTGGAAAAAACCGATCACACTGGACCCGGATCTGGTCAAAGACACTCGCCCCTTTGATGAGCACCATCAAGAAGCGCATACCTTTAAAGTCGAAGACGTTCAGGAGGTTGAAGATCATCCGGTCACGGTTTCGAATCAGCCCGTCTTTGAGCAGAAGAAAAAACGCCGCTTTTGGACCAAAGCCTTTGCAGCGACCACCGGCCTTTTATTAACCGGTGTGGTCGTTAACGAGGTCTACCGCTTTATCCAATGGGGGTTTGAGCTGAATCCGATTGTGGGCGTCGCTTGCAGCGGCATCACGGGCCTTGCGTTTTTATCGGGCGCGATCTGGCTGCACGGTAACTTTAAAGGGCTTCGACAGTTGCGTAAGGCCGAGGCCCTACACAGTCGTGCCCGATTGCTGCAAGGTCAGAAGACGCACGGTGAGGCACTGCCGCTTCTAAAAGAGCTGGATCATCTGTACGAAGACACCGAGATTAACCAGACCTTTAAGCAAGCGATTCGGCAAGTGGACACCGCCTATAACGATGGCGAGATCATCCGCTATGTGTCTGACCACGCCTTAAAAGAGCAAGACCAAGCGGCACTCGCGTGTGTGCGTCGCCACAGTGTTCAAGCCGGCTTAATGGTCGCCTTAAGCCCCTACGCGACCTTTGATATGTACCTGGTGGGCTGGCGTAACTTGAAAATGCTGCGCGAATTGGCCGAGATTTATGGCATCGCCCCAGGGGCTGTCACGCAGTGGCAGTTGCTGAAACAGGTATTGCACAACATCGCGTTTGCCGGGTTAAGCGAGGTAACCATTCATGCAGGCAGCCACCTGTTAGGGGCCTCGATTACGCAGACGTTGTCCGCTCGTGCAGGTCAAGGCATTGGAGCCAGCCTCTTTACGGCGCGCTCGGGTCGTCAAGCGATTCGTCTGTGCCGCCCGCTACCGCTTACGCGCAAAGCCCAATCGGAATTGGAGAAGCTCAATGAAGAGATCATTTCCGACGTCGCAAACGAGGCTCAGAAAGGCCAGTAACCCGCCCACGGTCTCAACAAAAAGCCCGCCTATCTCTCGATAGGCGGGCTTTTTCATTTAACCGTTAGGATTATATGAGTTTTGGCTCAGAAGCGACGCGGTTACGGCCGTTCTCCTTAGCAAAGTACAGCGCTTGGTCGGCACGGGAGACGATGCTCTCTTGCGTATCACCTGGCTGATAAGCCGTTACACCCACACTGACCGTTTGATGCCCAATCGTCTCAAAGGCGGCCGTTTCAATTTGACGACGCAGGTTATCCGCCACCAACAGGGCACTTCGAAGATTGGTTTCAGGACACAAAACGATAAACTCTTCTCCACCCCAGCGGCCGAGCGCATCAGTGCTTCGCAAGCACTCACGTACCCGATCCACAAACTGCAACAGCACTTGGTCACCTACTGGGTGGCCGTGGGTATCGTTCACCTTCTTAAAGTGATCCAAATCCAACATAAGCACCGAGAACAGTCCGCCATACCGCTTCACACGTTGGATTTCGGTGTGCAGCATGGTGTTCATCTTCAAGCGGTTGTACACCTGCGTCAGAGGGTCCGTTGTCGAGATCTGCTCTAGCAAACGGTTTTTCTCAACCAAGGCTTTGTAGATCTCGTCTTTTTCTTGGTACGCCTGACGGATTCGGTCGTTATAGCGCTTGAGCGTAAACTGGCGATACACCAAAAAGCTCATCGCAAGAATACTGACCCCCAATACCGCTAACGCGAGGGTGTAATCCTCTTCACGCTCAATTTCAGCAGGTGCCCAGCGTCGACGAATGTCTTGGTGATCGTCCTGATCCAGATGTTCAACCGCTTTTTGCATCACACTAAAGAGTATAGGATCATCGTTTCGCACCCCGGTACGTAGAGGGCGATCGATATCGAGCTTACCCGTGATACGAATGTCCGTAAGGCCTAGCTCGCGGATGGTGTAGCCAATGCTCGGTACCGAATCGATAAAGCCATACACGTCACCGGATTGGACTTTCAGTAAGCCATCTTCAATGTTCTTAACAGGAACCCACTCGGTATCTGGGTACTCTTTTTTGAAGCGTTCAAACAGCGCATAGTCTTCGACCATCGCGATGCGCTCTTCTAAGATCTGATCGAGGCTTTCAACAAACAACTCCTCTTGACGTGTCGCCACAACATAGGGGTAGTTCATAAAAGGCTTCGTGAAATTCAAATACGACGCCGTCTCTCGCGTTTCCATCACCAAGGAAACTAAATCACAATGACGCTGCTTAGCCGACCTTAGAGCCTCCGGCCAAGACGGTGTTTTGACGATCTCAAACGGGATGTGCAAAAAGCGTTCGAATAAGGTGAAGTAATCCGACGCCATACCCATGTATTGGTTTTGCTCGTCAAACCCTTCAAATGGCATCCAATTTGGGTCAACACACACGCGGATCGGCTCACGCTGAGCTAAATACTCTTGCTCTTCCAGCGTTAACGCCGTGTCTGTATTCGCGTTTTGTCCCCACTTACGGCGCAGCGCCGAAAGCTCACTCTCGGTCAAACGCCCCATCGTTTTGTTCAATATATCGCGAAGTACAGGCTCCGATTGATTAACCGCCATCTGCATTTGGCTTGTAAAGCGCGGGTCTTCAACCGATGCGCTGAGGACCACATTCGTCAGCAGATGCTTATCGATCAGGTAGTTCAGCACCCCCGTGCGACCTATCATGGCATCGGCATCCCCAGAGGCAACCGCGGCCAATGATTTAACCGAGTCGGGGTAATTTTTAATCACTATATCGGGGTAATAGCGCTGGATCTGCTCGTTCAAGAAGAACCCCGTAGGTACAGCAACCGTGTGGCCTGCTAGGTCATCTAAGCTTTTTATGCCAAGTGATGAGCCCGACTTGGTATAAATACCCGATGATGCCGCCAGATAAGGCATGGTAAACAGGAAGTGCTCTCGACGCTCGGGCGTCTCTACGATGTTTAACATGACATCCAAGTCTCGGTCTTTAAGCATCTGCATAAAGGCCGGGAAGTCATTGCCAGATACATAATTGATACGAATGCCAAGCTTCTGAGCCAACTGATTCATATAATCCACTGAGAAGCCGGTCGGCTTACCGTTTTCAACAAAGTTGATCGGCGGCCAGTTCATCTCGTTGTGAACATTCAGTACCGGGTGCGTTTGCAGGTACTCCTGCTCGGCGACCGTAAGTCCTATCGACGCCAGTCGAGCTTGATCAGGCATCATCAACAAGCCTTCAACCTGAGTGCGCGACACATCGTAGTCGTATTCGATATAGATTGAAGCGATCTGACGTAGGCGCTCTTTATCGATGCTGCCGATGGGGTGAACCGTCGGCTTTATCGACTCCCGAATACGATCAGCCTCAAACGTTAACTCTTCGGCCGATTTATCCGGGTTGTAGTTTGTGTGGATCAGTTCGATGATCTCTTTGGGGTGATCCAGCGCATACTGCCACCCCATTAACGTCGCATCTAGGAAGCGTTGTGCTCGTTTGGGGTATTGAGTGATCTCTGCTTCAGAGGTGATCAGATTCCCAGCGTATAACTCACCCGAGTACCGCGTCGGATCTAACACATTGTACGGAATACCGCGTTGCTCTAGCGCGTAAGGCTGATTACTTCGATAGGCGGTCATCGCATCGATTTCGCCACGGGCAAAGCGCTCTATCGCATCCTCGTAGGGGACGCGCTGATAATCCTCATCGGTGACGTAAAACTGACGGAGCATGGTCAGCATACCCGCCGATTCCAGCTCATGAGGCACCGCCATGATGCGTGCGCCTTTCAGCTGAGACGGCGTTTGGATGTCGGCTTGGGTGATGATGATGTGCGGGGATACTTTAAAGAAGTTCGCTAATAGAACCAGAGGCTTGGCCCGCAGATAATCCAAAATCACTCGGTTATCGGAGACGCCGTAACGCCCAGTACTTTCTAGGACGGCATCCCGGGCAGAAACCTCCATGCGGTAAGGCTTAATGCTCACATCTAAGCCTGCATCGCGGTAATACCCTTTATGAAGGGCCGCGTAATAGCCAGCAAATTCAAATTGGTGCTGCCAATTAAGGTACAGCTCCAAGTGGTGGATATCGCTATCTTCCGACGAGGGCTGATCATCCGACCAAGCCATCAACGACCAAAAACACACAAGCATCATCAAAACGCTTGTTACTACCGATTGTGTTCGGCGATATATCGTCATTAGAAAATATTTATCCCTATTTAGCGACCAAAGCGGTCAACCATACATGGTGTTAGTGTACCAAAAAACCCTGATGGCTCCATCCATCAAAAGCCCTAGTCATGTTAGTCAAAGGAACTTCCTTTCGACATTCAGCTCTCAATGTATGTAAGTAATGACTCACGGAGCGGCGATGATTATATCAACATTCACTAAAAGAGCGGCGCTAATTTGTGCCCTATCCATACCGCTCTTGGGATGTTCGACCGACGGGTGGCAAAGCGCCAGCCGTGAGCCTGCAGGGATTGCACCTGAGCCAGACAGCACCCCTGAGGCGGTCGTGCAGGTTTACGCGGCCGATGCTTGGAGTTGGCGAGGCGATAAGGCCAACGCGCTTATCCCCCAGATTGCTGATGTTGTTGAGCGCTATCCTTGGAAAAACGAGTACAGCGTCTTTCTAGGCCCCAACAGCAATACCTTTCCGCAGTGGGTAATTGACCATGTGGATGGGTTTGATGCCAAGCTTCCCTTTAGAGCCATCGGCTCTGGCTACGCCGATAACGATGAGTCTTAAACCACGCAGATCTCGTTTTTATGCATAAAAAAATCCCGCCTATTGGCGGGATTTTTCATGGAGAGGACTCACTTAACGGCTTAGAAGAAGCCCAGTGGGTTGATGTCGTAGCTTACCAGCATGTTCTTGGTTTGCTGGTAGTGATCCAACATCATTTTGTGTGTTTCACGGCCTACACCCGACTTCTTGTAACCGCCGAACGCAGCGTGCGCTGGGTACTGGTGGTAGCAGTTCATCCATACGCGACCCGCTTCGATACCACGACCCATGCGGTATGCACGGTTAGTATCACGCGTCCAAACACCTGCGCCCAGACCGAACTCAGTGTCGTTAGCGATGGCCAGTGCTTCAGCTTCGTCTTTAAACGTAGTTACTGCAACAACTGGTCCGAAGATCTCTTCTTGGAAGACGCGCATGCTGTTGTCGCCTTTCATCAGAGTTGGCTGGATGTAGAAACCGCCATTGAAGCCGTCGATATTCTCAGCTGCACCACCGGTTAGGACTTGTGCACCTTCTTGGCGACCGATATCCAAGTAGCTCAGGATCTTATCGAACTGCTCTTGAGACGCTTGAGCACCAACCATGGTTTCAGTATCCAGCGGGTTACCACGCTTGATCTGACCGATACGCTCGATCACCTTAGCGATGAACTCATCGTAGATGTCTTCTTGAACCAGCAGACGAGATGGGCAAGTACATACTTCACCTTGGTTGAAGAAGGCCAGAACCGTACCTTCAACACACTTGCTGATGAACTCATCTTCCGCTTGCATCACATCAGAGAAGTAGATGTTTGGTGACTTACCGCCCAGCTCTACCGTTGATGGGATGATGTTTTCAGCCGCGCACTTCATGATGTGCGAACCAACTGGAGTCGAACCTGTGAAGGCGATTTTCGCGATGCGAGTGCTGGTCGCCAGCGCTTGACCGGCTTCTGCACCGAAACCGTTAACGATGTTCAGAACACCCGCTGGCAACAGATCACCGATCACTTCCATCAGAACCAAGATAGACGCTGGTGTTTGCTCAGCAGGCTTCAGCACGATGCAGTTACCTGCAGCCAGTGCTGGTGCGATTTTCCACGCAGCCATCAACAGTGGGAAGTTCCAAGGGATGATCTGACCTACCACACCCAGTGGCTCATGGAAATGGTACGCCACTGTGTTGTGGTCGATTTCACCGATAGAACCTTCCTGAGCACGTACGCAACCGGCGAAGTAACGGAAGTGGTCAGCGGACAGAGGTACGTCGGCCGCCAGAGTTTCACGAACGGCTTTACCGTTATCCCACGTTTCTGCTACAGCCAGTTTCTCGAGGTTCGCTTCGATGCGATCTGCAATTTTCAGCAGGATGTTAGAACGCTCGATAACCGATGTTGTTCCCCAAGACGCTTTCACTTTGTGAGCCGCATCCAGAGCCAGATTGATGTCTTCTTCAGTAGAGCGAGGGATTTCGCAGAACGCTTCACCGTTTACTGGGGAGATGTTTTTGAAGTATTGACCTTTAACAGGTGCAACCCATTCGCCACCGATGAAGTTACCGTAACGCTCTTTAAATGTTACAACTGAGCCTTCAGCTCCTGGCTGTGCATAAATCATTTTCTCGACCTCTTTATTGTTATACGCCTGCCATCCGAGACTCAGGCGCAATTCATTAGTCACTGTTTGATATTAGGATTCTCGAAAGGTTGCAGAAATCGCACGTTGGATGCGAAAAACTACTACTTTAGTACTGAACAAAATTTGCCACTTGTCGCTCTCTTTCGAGGGGCATTTTTAGGTGCCGCCACTAATCCCTTCGAACCGTATCAAACCGCGTCAAACCACTTTGATTTACTTATAAAAAAACCCGACAAATGTCGGGTTTTATCAGCGATTATTAGGGTCGCTAGGATTACTTAGGCAGTTTGAATGTCCAAACCATACCACCTTGGTTGAAGTCTTTTACGCGTTTCGCAACTTCACCGCCCCAAAGAGGTACAGCACCACCCCAACCGGATACAACAGAGACGTACTGCTCACCGTCCATATCCCAAGTAATTGGGGTACCCACGATGCCGGAACCGGTGTTGAAGCGGTACTTCTCTTCACCTGTTTTCGCATCGAACGCCATCAAGTATCCTTCTGGGTTACCCATGAAGACCAAGTTACCCGCTGTAACCATGGTACCGCCCCACAGAGGCGCGTAGTTTTTGTAAGACCATACGATTTTGCCGGTTTTCGGATCAACCGCACGCAGAACACCGATGTAGTCTTCGTTGATCGCTCTGATCGTGAAGCCCGCACCTAGGTAAGCCGCACCTTTTTTGTACGATACTGGCTCGTTCCAGATGTCCATTTCCCACTCGTTAGACGGTACGTAGAAAAGACCGGTCTCTTGCGAGTAAGACATTGGCATCCAGTTTTTACCACCAAGGAAAGATGGTGCAGCCAGAACCGTTTCACCTTGCTTACCTTCTGTTGCATTCGCTGGGTTACCAGGACGGTTCGCATCGTCGTAGATTGGACGGCCGTTCTCATCCAGACCTTTCGCCCATGTGATCTTATCAACGAACGGGAAGCCACGGATGAAGTCACCGTTTTCACGGTTCAAGACGTAGAAAAAACCGTTACGGTCAGCGGTACCGGCCGCTTTAACCGTTTTACCGTTCTCTTTGTAGTCAAAGGAGATCAGCTCGTTTACACCGTCAAAGTCCCAACCATCGTGTGGTGTGGTTTGGAAGTGCCAAACGATTTTGCCGGTATCAGGATCAATCGCCAAACGAGAAGAGGAGAACAGGTTATCGCCAGGGCGCAAGTGTGAGTTCCAAGGCGCAGGGTTACCCGTACCGAAGAACAACAGGTCTACGTCAGGGTCGTAGGTACCGCCAAGCCACGTTGCTGCACCACCGGTTTTCCACAGATCGCCAGGCCATGTTTTGCCCGCTTCACCGCCAGAGATGCCGTTTTCAACTTTCTTGCCATCTTTCCAGATGTAACCCATGTGACCTTCAACAGTTGGACGTGTCCATACCAGGTCACCGGTTTTAGCGTCGTACGCTTCAACTTTACCAACAACACCAAACTCACCACCGGAGACACCCGTGATGACTTTACCTTTAACAACGATCGGTGCAGCGGTCAGGGAGTAACCGGCTTTGTAGTCGTCGACTTTCTTTTTCCACACGGTTTTACCCGTGTCTTTGTTCAGTGCAACCAGCTTGGCATCCAGTGTACCGAAGATCACCAGGTCATCGTACAGCGCAACACCACGGTTAATTACGTCACAGCAAGGCATGATCGCATCCGGCAGACGCGCATCGTATTGCCAAAGCTCATCACCGGTTTTTACGTCGATCGCAAACACACGAGAGTAAGAGGCTGTCACGTACATCACACCGTCTTTAACAACCGGTTGTGATTCTTGACCACGTTGCTTTTCACCACCAAAAGAGAAAGCCCAAACTGGACGCAGATCTTTAATAGTATCGCCGTTTACAGCCTTCAGCGGGCTGAAACGTTGGCCACGCAGGCCCATACCATTGGAGACAACATCACCCGTTGTAGCTTGGTCGTTCAGGATGTCCTGGTCTGTCACACCGGCAGAAACTGCGGTTGAGAAAGAAACGGCCGCCGCAAGCACGCTTACTGCAAAACCTTTGCCCAGAGTCGATTGTTTCATCACTAGCTCCTTTACGGAATCATTTATTATTGTGAGGGGCGTTCAGGAGTGATCCGGGAAAAGTTCCCAGACCCTTATCGACATTTTGAAGTTTTGGGCAAATCCAACAATTAATCGCGAGGCTAACTTTCCTACTCACTTAGTACTAATTCTCTGTTTGCTGGTAGGGTTATTTTGCGCAAAAAAAAAGGCGCCCGAAGGCGCCGAGACTGCCAGTGTTGCAGGTTAAAATGCCGCCGATTCGTAATCGGCGTACAGGTGAAATACGGTACGCATTAACTCATATTGTGTTAATGCAATCTCTTGAAATTGTTGAGGAATTGGCTGATTGATCACCTCGTTCATGGTCAAGCCCGCCTCCGCGGATTCCGTCAAGAGCTGATCCAACCACGCCAGATACTCACGCATCTGAGTCAACGCCGGTTCTGGCTCGACCACAGGGCCGTGACCTGGGATAACTTGTCGGGCATTTAGCCTTTCTAAAACGCTCATTTCCTCGATCCAGGTTTTGAGCCCTGGCGTGTTCGGCGTAGCAAGCGCACGCTGATAGAAGATCAGATCCCCCGCGAAAAGCATCTTAGTACGGGTGTCAAAGAGCGCCAGATCCGCGCCGGTATGCCCCTTTAACGGGATTAACTGAAACGTATGACCACCAAGGCTAAACTCAGCCTGCTCGATGGGCTTGTTGGGCATGGCGACTTCGGTGCCGCGCATCCAATCCCCAACCAAACCGTACAGATTGGTGGCAAGGTCATTGCCCTGTTCCGCAATGAGCTGACCGGTTTTAGGGAGCGCCCAAATACGCACATCCGTAAACGCCTGATTACCCAAAAAGTGATCGGGATGATGATGCGTCAGGAAAAGGTCCGTTATCGGCACATCGGTTACGCGTTGAATGGCCGCACGCAGCGCCTCGCCATAGCGTTTGGATGGGCCAGAGTCGATGACAACCACGCCCTCCTTGGTGATCACAAATGCGGTGTTAACGATATTGCCGCCGTTTAACCGGGAGAAGCTCTCGCGTTTGCCTTGCACAAGATAGGTATTATCCGCGACTTTCTGAGGCGTCAAGGTGTATTCCAACGGCGCCGCACCGACCGGCACTAGCGCCGATAGGCAGGCGAACACCAACCCAACAAGGATACGGCTAAAGTGGCTGTTCAAATTCATTGCCATTGTTATCTCGCATCCATAGTCGGTAATCGCGTTGCATACCTTGGCCTGTCGCGACATCCCACTGAATCACAGGGTTTTCGCTCACAGGTTGGGACAGCTCCATCCTAAGCACAACCGACTCACTTTGGGGTGTTTGACGACTCAGCACCAGCTGCTCAATGTAAAACTCAGGGATGGCATCCACCAAACCCGTATCCATCGGATGGATAACCCGCATTTTCAGTCGATCCACCTCGCTTCGTTCAAAGCGCTTAAACTGCATCTCGCCAAGGTGGGATTCCCAATAAGCATTGCCAGCCGCCACACTCGCTGCTGTGCAGCCGCCGCCAGACGCATCTAGGTATTGGCCACCCACCAGCCACTCCCCTGCTTGCGTCTGGACGGCAGCGCGAACAGCGGTACCTTGTTGCACTTTAAAACGCAGCGAAACCGTTGGGATCTTTCCCTCATTCGCGTGCAGCGTGTAGATGTGTTGAATCGGGTTAAGGTCGGCCCAGACGATCATGGTTTTGATCGGTTCATCCAAGGCACTAACGTCCACCTGCAGCGGCACTTGGGTTGGGTCTTCAGCAAAAGCGGGCACCGTGACACGAACGCGGTCATCAAATCGATACGACGCATCACCTAAAAACATCTTCTTGGTGTAGGACCACATAGGGGAATTCAGTGGGTCCGAGGGCTCTGGACCATCACTGGATGTCATGGCGGCGTAGCTGATCCCGGCCATGCCAAGGCACAACCACGATACACAAACCACCAACCATCGCATTAATGCGCTTGGCATAGTGTCCCCCTCACTTTTTTGTATTTATTGTCAGTTTTGGGTAACGAATGAACAGTGTGTAAGAACATAGCGCGAGGGCGAAAGGCATGTCTATGCTACTTTGCGCCCCGCATTAACCCTTCTAAAGGTGTAAAGGGTTCAGGTTACTGAACGTCTTGGTATAAGCCTGGAAGCTCATAAGTGACGCCGTAGCGACCAAACAGCTCGGCCATTTGGCCATTACGCACCATTTGATCCACGACATCTTCGATGGCATAGCCTAGCTGACGGTAGGTACTTTTGACCGCCATACCGACATCCCACTTCTGTTTGCCCATAGAGGGAAAACCGTTTTCAGCAACGCTGTACTGCGAGTTGTTTGCTGTGTGGAGCATGTAATCCACTTCGGATCGCATCGCCATCACCGCATCCACTTTACCTTCTTCCATCGCTGAAAACGCCAAACGTGGCGTCGAGTAGTGACGAACATTTTTTCGCATACGACCACCAAAGGCCGAAGTCAGATAAAAATCAGGCAAGCTGTCGATCTCAACACCGATGGGGTGGTACTGGAAGACCGCCATGGTTTGGACGGACTCCAGCTTTTTGCCATCATAGGCCACCCGCCATGATTCCCGATGATACGGCCCAAACATCACTACCTGCTCATTCACCAGTTCCCCGGTCTGAACATCCTGACGATAGGCGTATTCTCGGTCGTAGGGTATACGCATCATGACATCCGCCAGCTTTTTCAAAGCCATCGGATTTTCTTCATCCTTGTCGAGATAATGCCCTTTCCAGACATTATTGCGCAGATCATCCTCCAGATTTTCATCCGGAGTCACCCAATGAACACGCATTTGCACGCCCAGTCCGTCTGCGATCGCCTGACCGATTTCAACATCCAGCCCAGTGGGCTTTCCGTCTTCAGACTGGAACGAGTAGGGTGGAAAATCTTTGTACACACCAACGATCAGTTCACCCGCGGCGATCACATCGTCATAAGCACGCGCCATGGCTGACCCTGACATTGTCAGCGCCAAACCAAGAACAGCGTACTGGGTGATTTTATTCATCAACTGGTAACGTCTCCAACCAGGTACGAATCGCCCAAAGGGACTCTTGGCTCATGTAATCAGCCATTTTAGGCATATACACTTTACCGTCACGTACCGCACCATTTACCACACGGTATTGGTACCACTCGTCACCGTCAAGACCTGGCTCCAACATACGTAAGTCAGGAGCGATACCGCCAGAGATACCCTCTAGGCCGTGGCAACGTGCACAGTTTTGGTTGTAAGCAGACGCACCGATTTTTACGGCCGCATCATGGTTTTCGTTTGGCTCGCGATATGGGTTTTCTTCCAACCACTCTTCACCCAGGGATTCCAGACCGGTTGTATCAACCGCTTGAGGAACAACATCACCATGAGCCCATGCCAAGCCAGTGAGGCCTGTGCACAACATAAGAGTCGCCGTAGATTGAACGATAAGTTTCTTATAAGACATTAGATTCACCCGCAATAATTATTGTTATCTCGACATAGAACGTCGAGCCCAGAGCCTAAGCTCGGACTTGATTAAATAATGAACGAGGCGTCTTTTTCACAGAATTGTACTTTGGCGGCTCGGGCTTAGTTCCTTGGTATTAGACGCTTTTCGCATAAGGTAGTAGCCACACAGAGTCACTTTTATGCACCCGCTTTCGGTCGTAAATCCCCTCTTACACCTTAGGTACAGGGTCGTAGATGCCTTAATGGACAATGCCTTACATCCATAGGGAAGCCTTCCCATGCAAAGCAGGCATTTCACGTTTCATTGTCGGGAGTTTCTCCATAGCGCCCAAAGAGCCTGTGTTTTCAAAATAGATAGGAATCCTCCTCAAACCGATAACAAGAATGTTAAGAGGTCACTATGAAACGTAAGATGCAACGCCGTCTAATCTCCAGCGCCGTCAGCCGAGCCCTATTACTGAGCAGCGCCTGCGCTCTGGGACTGACGACTCTTCCGGCACACGCTGCCGCTCCAGATACACAACCGGTCACTTGGGAAGACATCGCCAATGATGCAAACACCCCAAAAGACGTTTTGGGTTACGGCATTGGGCCAAAAGCGCAACGCTACAGCGCCATGGATGAGATCAATAAAGAAAACGTCAAACGCCTAACCCCGGCTTGGTCGTTCTCGTTTGGTGATGAAAAACAGCGTGGCCAAGAAACCCAAGCACTGATTCACGATGACATTCTGTACATCACAGGCTCTTACTCGCGCTTGTTTGCGGTGGATGCCCATACGGGTAAAAAACTTTGGTCTTACTCACACCGTCTGCCTGAAGACATCCGTCCTTGCTGTGACGTAGTTAACCGCGGTGCCGCCATCTATGGGGATAAAGTTTTCTTCGGTACGTTGGATGCCGCCGTGGTCGCACTGGACCGCAAAACCGGTAAGGTAAAGTGGAAAAAGAAATTTGAAGATCACCAAGCCGGTTACACCATGACTGGTGCACCGACCATCATCAAAGATCAGAAAACCGGTCGCGTTATGCTGATTCACGGATCATCCGGCGACGAGTTTGGTGTGGTGGGTAAACTCTATGCACGTGATGTAGAAACCGGTGAAGAGATCTGGATGCGTCCGTTCGTTGAGGGCCATATGGGTCGTTTGAACGGCGAAGACAGCACGCCAACGGGTGACCCAGAAGCGCCAACCTGGCCACGTGATAAAGACGGCAACTTGGTTGAAGCCTGGCACCACGGTGGCGGTGCGCCATGGCAAAGTGCCAGCTTTGATGTCGAAAACAATCGCATTATCGTGGGTGCCGGTAACCCAGCCCCTTGGAACACCTGGAAGCGAACCGCCGAAGGCGATGACCCACGTAACTGGGATAACCTATATACCTCTGGTCAGGTTGCGGTCGACCCAACCACCGGTGAAGTGGATTGGTTCTATCAGCACACACCTAACGATGCGTGGGACTTCTCGGGTAATAACGAGTTAGTGCTGTTTGAATACGATGACAACGGCAAAACCGTGAAAGCAACGGCACACGCGGACCGTAACGGTTTCTTTTATGTGGTTAACCGTGAAAACGGCGACTTCATCCGTGCCTTCCCATTTGTGGATAACATCACGTGGGCCTCGCACATCGACCCAAAAACCGGCCGTCCGGTTGAAAACGAGGGACAACGTCCACCGCAACCGAAGCCAGGTGAATCCAAAGGTGAAGCGATTGAGGTATCACCGCCTTTCTTAGGCGGCAAAAACTGGAACCCTATGGCGTACAGCCAAGACACGGGCCTCTTTTATGTGCCAGGTAACCACTGGAAAGAGGATTACTGGACTGAAGAGGTCACCTACTCCAAGGGTAACGCCTATCTTGGCCAAGGTTTCCGCATCAAGCGCATGTTTGATGATCACGTCGGTATCCTGCGCGCATTCGACCCATTAACAGGTGATAAAAAGTGGGAACACAAAGAAGCTCTGCCTCTGTGGGCGGGCGTACTGGCCACCAAAGGCGGCTTAGTCTTCACCGGAACGGGCGACGGTTACCTGAAAGCCTTTGACGCTGAAACCGGCGAAGAGCTTTGGAAATTCCAGACCGGCTCCGGGATTATCTCCTCACCGATTACGTGGGAGATGGACGGTGATCAATACATCGGCATAGCATCCGGTTACGGTGGCGCGGTGCCATTGTGGGGTGGTGACATGGCCGTATTGACCAAACCGGTCTCTCAAGGCGGCTCATTCTGGGCATTCAAACTGCCTAAGTGGTAAGCCTTTCATCGATTGACCTTCAACGTCCTTCACATTGAGCCTGCCCTGCAGGCTCTTTTTTACCTACGGGTGTTTAGGTGGAGAATACTTATGAAACTCCTTATGGAACGACTTAAGAAACGACCTATGGAACAGCGATGGATGTTGCTCATCGGCTTAGGGTTAAGCGCCCCTTTTGCCCAAGCAGACATGAGCTTTAACGACCCAGCCCCAATGATCATCAATGGCTGCGAGATTAAAGCACGTATGCAGTGTAACGGGGCGGACCTATCCAACGCCGACCTACGTCATCTGGATCTGTCCAATGCCGTGTTAAAAGGGGCTAACCTTGAGGGGGCGGACCTGCGCCACGCAACCCTAACCAATGCCGATCTAAAGGGGGCTAACCTTAAAGGCGCGAACCTGTCGCGTGCCGACCTTCGCCACGCCGACCTGAGGGGGGCCAAACTGCACAACGCTAAAGCAATCGCCATCAACGCATGGGCGATGTTTGCTCAAGGCAGTCACTGGGATGATGCGAATCTGACCGGCGCTAACCTAGAGTTTGCCCGTTTCAGTAAAGCGCACATGCATCGCACCAATTTAACGGCTGCGAACATGGAGATGGTCTGGTTCCCGAAAGTGGATCTGTTTCAGGCCAACTTAAGCGATGCCACACTGCAAGAGGCCAAACTCAACGACGCCAACTTAAGCGAAGCGACCCTAACCGGAACCCGCATCCATTACGCCACTTTCCAAAATGCGGTGATGGATGGCTGTACCGATTGCCCGTTTGATTGGCAAAAATACTGATTGCACTGCATCTGGCGTATTTTACCCACAAAAAAGGGTGGCTCCTGCCACCCTTTTAGATTTCTAACCTTTATTTCAAACGACCGATATATTTGAGTTTTTTATTAACCGCCAGATCTTCCGGCGTCGTTTGACTTGCCGCAAACTCTAATTTAATACCCGCACTTTTATACGAGAATGCAACTAACTCCGAACAGTAGAAATCAAACTCGGAATCATTAAGATTATCTAACTTTGTTAGAAGCATGGGGGTCCACAGAAAAGATACAGCGGGGGCTGCCAATGCACCAGATAGGTCATACTCCTTACCGTCTTGCGCTTTTGCATAATTAGCTATTGCTGCTTGCTGAACTTCACTAAGATTAGGGTACCGATAAACATGCGTGTAAGTGTCATGTTCAATCGCTAGATTTACAGGTTTTCGAACCACTTCTGGATCTATTGCCTCAATGATCTCGTTCCCTCCAATATAAAGTCTAGCATGACTAAACTTAGACCGTGTCGTCACCTTCACAGAGTCGGATACAAACCCTTCTGTCGTAGACAGTAATATATCCCCTACTTGCAAACTCGCAACAGATATAAAATTCGATAAAGCTTTAGGGTTTTCATTACTCGACACGCTTTTATTTTCAGTACCAGCCATATTTTACTTCCCTGTCGTAGATATCCATTTAATTTTTATATCTTTAAGATTTAAATTACTTCTCACCTTAACTGTTTTAAACTCTTTTCCCTTTAGGCTTTCACCAGACGCACTGTATAACAGCACAGCACTTGATTTACCTAATGCTTCAAACTCATATTCCTTACCATCTTCATCATAAATAAAAACATTAATTTCTATTTTTTTATTTGGATAAAGGCTAGATTCAAATTCAGATCGCTGACCAAGCCTATGCGTAGGATCGTTTTTTACTTTTATATCGAGTGATTGAGGATCGCTACCAAGAAAAGAAAATCTTACCTGCTGCCGACTATTAAGCGCTTCAAAATCTTTAGAAAACTCATACCACTTATTCGGTTCCATACTTTCAATGGAACCTATATCGACGATATATGGACTTCTAAAAACACTGTTAAAGTCATCCGTATCGCATGCAGATAGCGTAAGAAGGGAAAACACAACTAAAAGGATATTAAATGTGCGCTTCATTGATCACAATACTCCATTACCGTGACTGAGGACGCGACAGAGTAAAAGAGATCCCATAATAAATCAAATTTGTACTTTTAGAGTGAGAGCTGTACAACTCGCAAGCAACTCCCACTTACAGAATTAACCTAACACGCGATCCACCAACGCTTTGGCATCGCTCTCAAGCTTGCCCAGGTGATCTTCAGAAACAAAGCTCTCTAGGTAGATCTTATAGACGTTTTCTGTACCCGATGGGCGCGCTGCGAACCAGCCGTTGGCCGTTTCAACTTTTAAGCCACCAATCGACGCACCATTGCCCGGTGCCTCTGTAAGGGTTGCGGTAATCGCATCGCCTGCCAGCGTATCGCCTTCGACCGCATCTGCGCTAAGGCTTGAAAGCACTTTTTTCTGATCCGCCGTGCACGGCACATCAATGCGCTTGTAGATAGGACGGCCGTAGCGCGCGACTTGCTCTTCGTACAGACGCTGCGGGTCTTTGCCAGTCACGGCCAAAATTTCCGCGGCCAACAAGCCTAAGATGATGCCATCTTTATCGGTTGTCCAAACGCTACCATCTTTACGCAAGAAAGACGCCCCTGCACTCTCTTCCCCGCCAAACGCCATCTCACCTGAGAAAAGGCCATCTACGTACCATTTAAAACCAACCGGCACTTCACACAGCTTCTTACCCAAACCTGCCACAACACGGTCGATCATGGCGCTGGAGACCAGCGTTTTACCAAACTGAATGTCATCCGCCCACTCTGGACGATGCGTCGCAAGATACTCGATCGCCACCGCAAGGTAAGCGTTCGGATTCATCAAGCCGGTACCGGCACACACAATGCCGTGACGGTCGTAATCAGGGTCGTTACCGATTGAGATATCGAACTGATCTTTCAACGCCAGCAGGTTTTGCATCGCATAGCTGGATGAACAATCCATACGGATGCGACCGTCTTTATCCAGCGGCATAAAGCCAAAGGCAAAATCGATCTTATCGTTCACAACCTCGATGTTCAGGTTGTATTTTTCAGCAATTGGCTTCCAGTAGTGCAAACCGGAACCGCCCATCGGGTCGACACCGATCTTGATGCCCGCTTTAGCGATCGCTTCAAAATCAATCACACTGTCGAGATCATTCACGTAGTGCGAGATGTAATCGAACTCTTCGATCAGATCATGCCCTGCCAGTTCCTCGGCCGGCATCCACTCGGCGCTTTCTAACTCTTCAGAGAGCAGCTCATTGGCACGTTTGGCAATCCAGTTGGTGATGTCCTGATCAGCAGGGCCACCCTTGATCGAGTTGTACTTGATGCCGCCATCTTCGGGTGGGTTGTGCGACGGCGTGATCACGATGCCATCCGCTTGGTCTTCACCTTTGGCGTTGTGGGTCAAAATCGCGTGGGAGATCACAGGCGTAGGTGTATAGCCGTTACCCTCTTGCACACGAACGCGCACACCGTTCGCCACTAAGACTTCCAGGGCCGAACCGAACGCCGCCTCGGACAACGCGTGGGTATCTTTACCCAAGTACAGAGGGCCTGTGATGCCCTCTTGAGTGCGGTACTCAGCAATCGCTTGGCAGATCGCGATGATATGGTGCTCATTGAATGTGGTTGAAAACGCACTGCCGCGGTGACCCGATGTACCAAAGCTGACTTTCTGCTCTGGGTGGGCATCCACGTCCGGTTGTTGGCGGTAATACGCCGATACCAACGCGGGAATATTAGTCAATGAGGCGTGATGAGCGATCTTTCCTGCATCAGGGTGAATAGCCATAGACGAGAGCCTGTCCTTAGTCTGAAAATGAATACAGCTTATGCTTAACGATCTGTTCAGAATATGCAATGGTCGTCGTTAAAATGTCATACGAGTCATTACAGGTGATTAAAAATGCAACAGGATGTGCGGGATTATCTCCTATCAAAACCCGAAGCGCGCGAAGACTACCCGTTCGATAATGTAACCCCCGTTTATAAGGTGCAGGATAAGATGTTTGCCCTCTTGACCCGTAAAGAGGGTATCGAGCGGATCAACCTAAAATGCGACCCTGAGCATGCCTTGATGCTGCGCGATCTCTTCCCCGCAGTGACTGCGGGCTATCACATGAACAAACGTCATTGGAATACGGTGATCTTGGATGGGTCTTTGCCCCAAGGCGAGATCGAACGATTGATCGACCACTCCTACTACTTGGTGGTTAAAGGGCTTAAGAAAGCCACACGCCAAGGGATGGAGATGCGCCACGGACAAGCGGCCTTGTACCGCGGCGCATTAGGGGAGTAACGCTTACGCTTTCACAAACGCGAGGGGTTCGTGAAAGTACTTTTCATAGTGGGTTGAGACAACCTCGCACAGCTCGTCCAGCATCTCGGGGCTGATGGCACGGCACTCGGCCCGTAAGGTCTGCTCGTCGGCTTCAAATAGGCACTCACCGCGCTTGGGAAACTCCACCCGACCGGCTTTATCATCAAAGGTAGCCGGCACTTTTTGGCTAAAGTGAATGCACAAACGGCGAAATGCCTTCGCGCCTTTGTCCGTTGAAAGTTCCGCTATTGCGACGTGCTCTGCTGGCGTATCCATGATTCATCCTGATGGGCTCTTGTATTAAGCGCCCTATACTATTGATAATAAATATCATTATCAAACGATAAGTGTGTTCCCATCATCAGAACCGTGCTGTAACGCTCAAGCGAACATCACGACCACTTTCAGGCGACCCAACAATACCTTCCCAACCGGCATTGCCCGTAAAGTCCTCTACACTCGCATGGCTTAGGTAGCGCTTATCGAACAGGTTATTCACAGATAACGCCACTTTGAGCTGATCATCACCCATCGGTTTCCAATGCACGTACAGATCGTGAATCCCGTAACCGGGTTTATCCAGCTCGAGTCGATCCCCGCCGACATCCAGATCGATGTTGTGAATACCGCGCACAAATTCTGCGCTCCAGCCGACCATCCAATCGCGAGAGATCTGGTAACGTGTATCGAAGGTGAGCGTATCCCCGATGCTGTTAGCCCCAGAGCTGTAAACGTATCGCGTCACCGGTTCGCCATCGGCTTTGGTATCGGCACTGATCAAGCTGGCCGACATCGATAGTGCATCCCATTGCAACCCCGCACGCGCATAAAAACCGGTGGACTTAATGGCGTCATCGAGGTTTTCAGAGACGCTCGACCAAGGAACCGTTCCTCCCACCGGATCATATATACGGGAATAAAAGACACCGGAGGCGAAGCTAAAGCCCTGTGTTTGATAATCAAACCCAAGCTCAATGTTTTTCGAGGTTTCCGCTTTCAGATCCGAAGCATTGGCGCTGCTGCTAAGCTTAAAGGCATCTTTTACTTCTGGCCCACGTAATGCCTCTGCATACCCTAAACTGACGGCCCACTCAGGCGAGAACTGGTAACGCGCACCTGCGTTAAACGAAAAGCCATCATCACTGAGTTTTTGATTGGCGACATCGGTCAGCTCGTAATCATCAAACCGTACACCGCCACTGAGCGACCATTCGTCATTGAGTGTGTAATGATCTTGCAGGTACAGCCCCCACACCTTGCCGGTTTCATCAAAGTGGGTTGGCGCGACATCCACATCGTGCAGATAGGATTTGTCGTTGCGGTAGTTAACGCCGTAGGTTAGCGCGTGATCGCCCAACAGACTGGTATTTTCGATCGTCGCACCAAAGGTACGCACGTAGCCTGAATACTCGGTGCTGCGGTATTCGCGGGCTTGCTTATTTTTGGTGTGATAGACGTTAACACTGAGATCAAGTGCATCGTTATAAGCCGGTGTGTAATCGTAATTGAAAATTAGGGTATCGCGCTGCGCTTTGGTCGGTTCAGGTACGTTACGCGCCGATGCGATGACATCGGGCTTGTAAAGCACATCGCCCTCCTCATCGACGGACTCGTAACTGAGCGAGGCGTATTGATCATCGTTGATAAGCCCGACGATTTTAGCGTAAGCGAGGGTCTTCTGATCCTCTGTGCCTTCAATCGAATCGCCATTGCCGTCTTTAAGATCATCAAGGTCTGAGCGGCTGACGCTGAACATTCCGCCTAGGTTGCCGCTTTCGGTTTGGCCAAACACGGTTGCACTGTTTTTAAAGCCGTCTCCGTTATCAAAGTAGGTACTCTTAAGCAGTGCACCAGCACGTTCACCTTCTTTTAGAAGATCGCTTGGGTCTTTGGTGACAAAATGTACAGAGCCGCCTAAGGCACCAAACCCCGAGGTCGCCTCACCCGCGCCGGTTTCTACATCCACGCGCTTGAGAAGATCCGGCTCAATGGAGATACGCCCAGAATGGTGGAACACCGCCCCCGGCTGCTCGGCCCCGTCGATGGTGATATTGAGGTTATCTTCGCCGATGTTGCGCACATAAATCTTTTGCGACATCTGTACTGAGCCACCAGCGCTGACCGCCGCATCTTGGCTAAAGATATCGGACATATCGTTCGCTTGCGTCGCCGACATCTGGTCGTCGGTAATCTGACCATCCACATCACTGGTGATCTGATCCACAATGATCAACGCATCCATGTTGATTGTGTTGTTGTCAGCAAAAGCGGCTGTGGATAACCCCATTAGCGATGAACACGCGACGTAAAGCATCGTTTTCTGAAAGGGAAGTCCATGTGTGCGTCCCATCAAAACCCGTTTAGAAGACATACTACCACCAATACAAATGAGAATAATTTGCATTCAATTATTCTTATTGGCTCACGCTTTCCCACCCTTTTTACATTTGTTACACATTTAGATCGCTAAGGCTCAGGCTTTTGGCAATTCAACGCGCATTACTAAGCCTTGTCGGCAGCCTTGTACACCATCGCGGTTATGCGCCTGAATGGTGCCACCCACCGCATCAATTTGACGTTTTGCCAGCGCAAGGCCTAAGCCATAGCCTTTGGTTTCATGTTCGGCCTGATCGCTTCGCGCTTCATCCACTTGATAGAAAGGCCGAAAAATGGCGCCCAAAAGATGCTCCGGCACCCCGGGGCCTTCGTCCTCAACGTCCACCATCACGGAGGTTTGGGTCTGAAACATGTTGATGGCGACGCCACTTTGTTCGGGCGTGTGCTTTAAAGCGTTGCGGATTAAATTTTCAAACGCATGACTGAGTGCATGCTGATTGCTGTTGCGAATATGGCACTCACTGATCAGATCGGTTTTGATGTGTCGATCAGGGTATTCAAACGCTGCGTCTTGAGCGATCACTTCCAAGAGCGTATCTAGCTCAACCTCTTCCATGCGCAGGCTTGGTTGCTCATTATCCAGCCACGCCAACGTTAAGGTATCCTCCACCAGCTCCCCCATCCCTTGTACTTCCCAGCGCAGCCTTGCAAGGGTGGTGGCATCCCCTTTGCCTTGCTCCAGATAGGTCAATGCCAGACTCATACGGGCCAGCGGAGTTCTTAACTCATGGGAGAGATCCGATAAGAGCTCTCGTTGATGACAAATCAGCCGTTCGGTTTTTGCCGCCATCTCGTTGAAGGTTGCGCCAAGCTCTGTGATTTCATCGTTTCGGCGCCCGATAAAACCGCCATAAGGTCGGGTGCGAGCATCCAGCTCCCCTTGGCTAAACGCACGAGTGGCGCGTTGTAACTGTTTAAGCGGCGACATCAAATAGCCATACATAAACACCGCTAGTACCGAGAGCAACACCAGCGGAATGCCTACTTGAAGCACAATTTGCGCATAGGGATACCAATTACCGGGGCGCATGCGGGCCGGCAATTGAATGAGGAGGTGGGTTTTACCATCGGCAAAGGGAAGATCCATGATCGGATTCTCTTTGAAATACAGATGTATCTTCCACTCAATGTTACGTCCAAGTCGGTGCCCATCTAAAAAGACAGGGCTAATGGAGGAACCCGCTTCCAACGTCGGAACGGAGGAAACAACCGCGGCCCACGTCTCTTCTGTTTGCTCCAGCTCTTTAAGCCATGCCGTTAACGCATCAGTGCCGCCGTTAACGTAAAGTTGCTCGGCTCTCTTGCCGTATTCGGATAACAACGCTTGGTTTTCATCCGATATAAAACTCATCGCCTGCTCTGTTTGATAGGTGATCACGTTGATACACCAAAACAGCAACAGCGCCCCCACCACAAAAACGGTGCATAAAATCCAAAGAAGCTGTTTTTTCACAAAAAGCAGTAGCCTTTTCCATGTTGCGTCGTTAATCGATCTGCGGCCATACCCGCATTGACCAGTTTTTTACGAATTCGGCTGATGTGCATATCCAAACTGCGATCGTAGCGACTAAAGGTGCGCTCTAATACCGCTTGATACAAAAATGGCTTACTGAGCGTGTCCCGTTGGTTTTCCACCAAAAGCCACAGAAGCCTGAATTGAATAGGGGTTAGCTCAATTTCATGCCCATCGTATTGGACGCTGAGTTCGGTTCGATTGAGTTTCAACGCATCCACTGACAGTTGACGCTTGTCGCTCTTTTCTTTAAGTCCCAAGGAGCGGCGCAGTAGGGCTTCAACGCGCAGCAGCATCTCGATGAAGTTACACGGCTTTGGCATGTAATCATCGGCACCGCGTTGGTACCCTTCAATTCGTTCATCTTCATTGCCACAGGCGGTCAGCATCATCACAGGGGTTTCTTTTACCCGGCGAAGCTGCTTCAAAATCGAAAAGCCGTTTAAGCTTGGTAGTAGGACATCCAGCAAGATTAAATCAAACTGTTCGGCCAGCGCTTTCACTAGCCCCTGCTCACCGTCGTAGCACTGCTCGGTGGCAAAGCCTTGTTGATTGAGCAAGCCTGCGATCTGACTTGAAAACGTGGTGTCATCATCAATGATCAAAATACGCGTCACGTCATCCTCCCCCCTTTTAAGGAATGATAATTCAAATCATTTGCATTGTCTTTAATCAGATATAGACTGCGCATTCACTTTTCTAAGGCGAGGTTTCCGTTTCTACATGGTACGCTTTTCATATTTACCCACCTTTGTTTCACGGATGATCCCATCCATGTTGGGTCTTCTGGCATTGACCTCAGCTTCCTTAGTTGACGGCCTCTTTATCGGCCAATGGGTAGGTCCAGAAGCGCTGGCCATGACTTTGATGCTGGTGCCCTATCTCACCTTTCACTTTGCCATTGCCCTAATGATGTCGATTGGCGGCGCTGTTACGGCTTCCTCACTGTTGGGCAAAGGTAAAGTCTCGGTTGCCTCCAACCTGTTCTTTTGGACCTTGATCACAGGTCTTGTCGTTTTTACATTAACCGCGAGTCTCTCCTTTTGGTTTGAATCCTCACTGTTTTCCTTGCTCTCCATTCCACCTGAAGTCCAACCGATCGCCCAAGAATACTTTTCCATTATCCGCTGGTCCCTCGTGCTTCAGTTGATGACCATGATTTTGTACTACTTCATTCGGGTTGATGAGTTTTACGCACTCGCCTCAAAAGCCCTGTTGGCAGGAGCTTTCAGCAATATCCTCTTGGATGCACTCTTCATTGGGCATTTTTCGATGGGCGTGAGAGGCGCGGCGTTGGCTACGTTAGCGGCCATGGTGATTCAAAGCGCCTTTTTACTGAGCTACTTTTTGTGCAAGCGAAAATCATTTCGAACCCTGCTCCCCTGTGCTCCCATTAAGCTGATGCGGCAATCACTGTGGAATGGATTTTCTGAGTGCATGAACGAGTGCTGTGCCGGTTTATTGATTGGCTTGATCAACTTTTTAACGCTTCGTTACCTCGGTGTGGAGGGGGTCGCGGCCTATGCGGCCGTGAACTACCTGATCTTCATGAGTTTAATGATGAGCTACGGATTAGCCGATGCCTTACATCCGAGCGTCAGTCGAAGCTTTGGTGAAGGTGCGACCGAGGCGATTCGCGGTTACACCGAGTCCGCCGTGCTTTGCGCTCTGGTGCTCGGCGGTACCATCAGCCTATTTTTACTGACGTTTGGGGGTGGATGGGCCAGCATTTTTATCGATGAGAAAAATGCCGCCGCGCTACAAAGCGCCCAAGAGATCACCCTCATTATCTGGCCGCTGTTTTTGGTGCAGCCGCTGAATATCACGCTCGGCTGCTATCTAACGGCGATTCATCAGCCTGCGCAATCGGCCTTGTTGTCGGCGTGCCGGTCATTGATCTTCCCTGCCGCCTTACTCTTGAGCCTTAGTCATTGGCAAAGTGACGTGCCCTTTATGGCAGCGCTGCCCTTAGCTGAATGGTTAACGTTATTGACGGGGGCTTGGCTGTTTTATCAATACCGCCCGTCAAAGGTGCATCAAAACGCGCGACATGAGACGATGTTAAACCCAGCAAAGCGTACGCTTTGCTGAAGGATTGAGAAGGACACATTAATTAGGCGTAACAATTGTAAACGCGCTTGATAATGCAAATCATTATTATTAACTTATCAAACCTACATCACGGCTTTTTAGGTTGATTTTATGTCCTTTCGTTCGGCAACTCAGCAAGCCCAACTGGCTTCTTTTCAGGCTTTTCTGAACGCGTATCTCTTCGAGGTGGATGCTGGGCTCTGGCATCAACCCAACGCAAGACAGACCAACCCTGACCTACCGGAGTTCAACAACACACCTTGGCTGTTAGAGTTACTGCTGCCCCATGCCCTAGGGCGACTCTGTATCAGTGCAGAGTATCGATCACTGGTCGGGCGTCATCGCTTTACCGATCAAGTGTTACACCAACCGTACTATGGCGCCAAATGGCAGCCGATCTCTCTGCTGCAAAGCTCGTTTTTGCTGGTGCAGGCCCTATACGATGACCCGCTTTCAACCTCCAGCGCTCAGCACGAATTACTGCAACGCATGCTCGATAGCCAGCATCGTATGGCTCAGACGATCGAAGCGCATCGTAACAAACCGTTATCCCGCAGCAGCAACTCGCTCCCACGCTTTATTGAATCAGAACAATCACTGACCTTTGGTCATTGGTTACACCCAACTCCCAAATCCCGCCAAGGGATGCACGCTTGGCAGGATGAGCATTACAGCCCGGAGCTTGCTGGCCAGTTTCAGCTGCATTTTTTTGCCGCGCATCCCGACTTGATTAGCCGTGGGCAATCTGGCGCGCAATCAGCCAACGAGATTATCCACACCCTGTTACAAGGTGAACGGATAGATCATGTGCCGGATCACTTTGGGTACTTGCCGATTCATCCGCTGCAAGCCGATTACCTTCGCCATCAAGATTGGTTTAAAGCACTTATCACCGAAAAGAGGTTGATCGATTTAGGCCAACGCGGCGTTTCGTTTACCCCGACCTCGTCCGTACGAACGCTGTACAACGCCTCTTTGGATTACATGGTCAAGGTCTCAATGCCGGTCAAGATCACAAACTCCATGCGCCTGAATAAACACCATGAGCTGGACGCGGGGTTATTGGTCGGAAAGCTTCTTAATGAGCCCCGCATCCAGATGCAGTTTCCGACACTGCGCTTTATCTGTGATCCGGCTTACATCACGCTGTCCCTACCTGACCAGCTCGAATCTGGGTTTGAAGTCATCTTTCGGGAGAACCCTTTTAAAGAGGGTCACTCTTCATCCGATGCCATTTCAATCGCGGCTCTCGTTCAAGACAGCCTAGAACCCATAACGCCTTCGTTGCTGGCTCAGCTCATACACACCCAGGCAAGTACCCTGAACTTATCCGAGCAGGAGATGGGTTTCCGCTGGTTTAAGCAGTACTGGTCCGTAGCGATCGAGCCCTTAATTCGTTTATACGATCGTGAAGGCATTGCACTGGAAGCTCACCAGCAGAACAGCCTTTTAGCCTTAAAAGAGGGTCTGCCCAAACAGCTTTATTATCGCGACAACCAAGGATTTTATCTTTCAAAGCAGCGCAAAGAGGCGATCCAAGCGCGCTACCCATCGCTTGCCCAAACACCGAATCTTTTTTACGACGATGAGCTGATCTGCCAGCGCTTTAGTTACTACTTGATGTTCAACCAGCTGAGTGCCGTGATTAATCGCTTAGGGCTGGATCAGATCTGTGAAGAGGCCCTTCTGGTCAGCTGGATCAAAGCCCAATTGGTACGCCTTAAAGAGACGAGCACAGGCTTTGCCCGCCCGATGCTTACCCAGTTGATCGAGCAAAACACACTGCCCTGCAAAGCCAACCTGTTAACCCGTGTCCAGGATGTGGATGAGCTGGAATCCGATCTTGAGCAAGCGGTGTATACCGAGGTACGTAACCCTTACCGATCTCATTCTGTTTCTGAGTCCCGATCACAAACCCACTCAGCACAGGACCTGTATCGTGAGATCGCCTAGCCAGATGAAAACAGCTATCAGTACTCGGGTGCCGCAGCCGGTTCAAAAGCTGGATGTCTCCGTTCGGGTCATCCGCCAGTTACTTGAAGCAGCCTTCTATGAAGAGTTAATCCCATACCGCTTAGTCCACAACCGACTGGAAGCGCAGGTGGATGAGCAGCCCTGTCACTTTACGGGGCATATCGGTGCGTTTGGACGCGTTCGGCTTAAACCCGCTTCGGTTCAAAAATGGCTAACAGAGGCGGATTTTTCACGACGTCTTGCCCAGATTATGCTGACATTAACCGGTGAACCTGTGGCAAAGCGTCGCGTACACGAGGCACTGATCAAAACCCGCGAATTAAGCCAATGGAACAGCGAGAACCTGCTCCGTTACCCGCGTCGAGCCCTGCACTACGAAGGACTTGAGTCCACCATCATTGAGGGGCACTTGTATCACCCCTGTTACAAATCACGCACGGGGTTTACAGAGCAGGATCACCGGCTTTACAGCCCAGAGTGTCGAAACAGTTTCGAGTTGGAGTGGATTGCCATCCAAAGACGCTGGATCGCAGAAACGCCACATTCACCGTCACTGCTGGCGTATTGGCAAACGATGATCGGGCTGACGCACACATTGGAGTTGCTCTCGCGGTTCGAACAAAAAGGCCTGAATGAAAGCGAATACCGCTTAATACCCCTGCACCCTTGGCAGTGGCATCATCTGGAAAGCGAACTGGCTTCGGCCATCGAGCACAAATGGATTGTGCCTTTGGGTAAAGGCGGTGGGCGATATCAAGCCAGCGCCTCGCTTCGTACCTTGATCAGTGCCGAAGATGCCAAGCGTCCGCACATCAAACTGCCGATCAATATCGAGATCACCTCCTCAAAACGAGTCATTCCTGCGCATACCCTTCGAGTAGCGCCAGTGATCTCTGAATGGCTCAGTAAGTTGATCGAAAACGATCGATTCTTCACTTTTGAAAGCCCTTTTATGGCACTGAACGAGTTTGCAGCAGAGCGTCTTAAAACATCGCAAGAGTGCCCAGAGGCTGTATGGTTAGAAGGTTTAGCGGAACAGATCTGCTTTATCGCTCGGCAAAGTCCGCAAGCGGCGACCGCTAAAGCCTACCCAAATCATCGTCTAATCCCCATGACGGCCTTGAGCTTAATTGAGCACGATGGTAAACCGTTCATTGATCCTTGGATTCAGCAATTTGGGGTGCATCCATGGGCGCAGCAATTGATTAAAACGGTCGTCTGGCCCGTGTGGCACTTATTGGTCCATCACGGCATCGGGATTGAAGCGCACGGACAGAATTCAATCTTGGGTGTAAGTTATGGTTGGCCTGAACTGCTGATCGCAAGGGACTTCCACGAAAGCCTTGAGTACGTCGAATCCTTCATCAATGAGCCTTCGCTGATCCCCGATTGGGCACATTCAGAACCCATGCTCAAGGATGGCCCTTTGGATGAGTATTACTGGATGAGCAGCGTAGATGGGTTACGTGAGCTCTTTACGGATACGCTCTTTGTGTTCAACTTAACAGAGATCTCATCCCTGTTAGAACAGCATTATCAATACCCTGAACCCTTATTTTGGGGAGGTGTTCATGATGCGTTGAAAGAATACCAAGCTCGCGGCTTTACGCCGTCAGAAAGACTCGCACAGATCGATCTTTTGAGCGATCACTTCAGCGCGGAATCGCTGTTAACCCAAAAACTGCTGCCTCAATCTGGCCCGCACAGCCACACCGTACCAAACGCCTTATCCGAGGCCACATCCTCCCCTTTATCGATCCCTCAGGTGATTTCATGATGATCATTAACGATGAAGCCATCAGCCATGAGCTGTTCCAAGCGCGCTTTGCCGAACTCGAAACCTTACTTCAATCATTGCGCGTTCAATCGCTCGCCGTCTGCATTCCTGATGCGCTGGATTGGTTGATCCTCTGCCAAATTGCAGAAAAAACGAACCTCACTCTGATGCCGCTGCATGCAGACCTGCCGGAAAAGACCGCGTTTGCCAAAGCAGAGCGTGCCGGATGCCAAGTACTGTTGCACGGACATGTAACTCAAGTATTTTTGACCCAAAGCCATTTGAACACCGACTATTCCGAAGGCGGGTTGATTCAGATGAGTTCCGGCACTACCGGAGAGCCCAAAAGCATTTTCCGAACCTGGGCAAGCATCCGCTACGAGGTGGATCAGTACGTCACCCACTTTACCGCGACCGAGGGGCTGATCCCGATCATCGCCTGCCCCGTCACGCACTCTTATGGTTTGATTTGTGGTGTGATGGTTGCGCAGGCACGCGGCGTGACACCCGTCATTGTTACCCACGTAAACCCTAAATACCTGATGAAGTTGCTGACCCGCTACCCGCATTCCATTTTGTACAGCTCGCCTCCGATGCTGCACGCGATTGGGCTCTTGTGGCGCTCCAGCGAGCCTATTCACGCGGTTATGACCTCAGGCTCCGTCATGCCAGATCAAACCTTCGATCTTCTAAAAACCAAGGTCACTCATCTGTATCAGCAGTATGGGTGTTCCGAAGCCGGTTGTGTGAGCATCGCCGATCCCATGACAGCCCCCAATGATATGGGATCGGCCTTGCCACATATCTCCATCCAATGCTCCGATCAAGACAGCGCACCCAGCGAAATCGTGGTGCATCGATGTGATAACGATGCGCTGGAAACCATCCATACCCAAGATTTTGGCTACTTGGACGATGAGCAGCGCGTCCGTTTCATTGCGCGCATGGATGACACCATCATTGTGGCAGGGCTCAACGTATACCCAGACGAGATCGAACAGATCATCCGCGAACACAGTTTGATCGACGATGCGGTTGTGTACAAAAAAGAGGATGCGTTCTCCGGACAACGCGTTTGCTTTCAGTACGTAAGCCAAGTGGAGATTCCAAAATCGGAACTGCTCTCTTGGTGTCAGCAGCACCTTGCCACTTTCCAATGCCCTTATGAGGTAATCCGAGTACGTCATATTCCGCGGTTAGCCAACGGCAAAGTCAACCGTAAGCAGATTGCGGAAAGTCCAGATCGCTTTCCCGATAGCCTAACCATGCCAAGGAGTGCCTAATGAACGCTCCTGCATTAACGCACGATCGTTTGATTGAACGGATTTACGCCATATTAAACGACACATTAAATCACCCGCATCTGGAGCGATTTTCAGCCAGCGCACGCCTGAACGAAGATTTGATGATCGACTCCATTGCTCTGCTTCAACTGCTGATCCAATTGGAGCTTCAGTGCGGAATTGAGGTTCCAGATGAGTCCCTCTCCGTTGCGCATGTGTCCACCGTCGAAAAACTGGCCGCCCACTTGCTGAATCAGAGAGCACAAGAGGATACGCTTGAGGAATATGATCGTGTGTTCAGCTACGACATCGGCCCCAACCTAGAGGCCGGTGAACCTTTGGACATTAAGGTTCACTGTGTCGTTAGTTGCTTGTGTCATGCCGTGAAAACCTTTACCGATTTTGATCATCGGCCTATGTATTTTGGCGTTTGGGATGCGCCTGTCTATGTGGATGAACAAGGGCATCTGAACTACCACATAGAGGAGGTGAATCACGATGCTTTCTTTGATGGGTACGAGCGTCTTTACGGGGTTAAAGCCCGGTCATGGTTTGATCCCAAGGCGGACAAAACCAGCAACATCATGACCCTGTTCGATCATCTTCATCAAAAAGCCCCAACGACGCAATTGATGGTGATGCTGGACATGTATCGGTTACCAACGCGGGAAAACGCGTTTAGTCAGAACCCCTTCCCCCACTATGTGTTGTTAGAGCCCTCGAACACGGAAGGGCATCTATTTATGAACGATCCGGATTTTCGCTGGGAAGGACTTCAGCCAATCGATGACGTGGTGAACGCACTCGAAAGCGAGGCTGTCGCTGGGGGTTACTTGTTTGATGCTCGTGCGCTTCGTGCCCCCAGCGCTAACGCCATCGCAGATCACTTTGTGCACCTGTGTAAAGACGGTATAACGCCGATGAGCGATGCTGTTCAAGACGTTACGAATCGATACACACACAGCTGCGATGCCAGCGCGCTTTACCATGCATTACGCCATTTACCGGTGGTTGCGATTCGTAAATACGCTTATGAACACGCCTTTGCGTTTTTCTGGCATCACTTATGTTGGATGGAATCGAGTTTCGAGCATTGGTGCACCGAAATAGAAGCGCTGGTGAGTGGCTACAAACGGATTCATTACCTAGCGATGAAACAAGCCGACACCCACGGTGAATATCAAGCAATCGATGAGATTCGCCTACTGATTTCAGACTTAATCGCCAAAGAGCAACGAGTCAAACAGGCTCTGCATCACGCTTATCACACGTGGCAAAGCGTAGCGATTTTATCCCCAAACACGAACGAATCCGAGGTACGCCCCCATGAAACTCTATAGCTGCTCGGTGTCGTTTCGTCATGAGCTTAACTCCCTAAGCGATTTAATGCGTTGGGCCCAAAGCTGTCATTTAAGCGGTATCGAATTGTGGGGGCCACACGCCAAAGCCTTACTGCAAAGCCCATCGGGTGACTCCAACAGCTCGGCTTTATCGGTGCCTATGATCAGTGATTATTTACCCCTTGAAGCCGATGAACACGCCTTGTACGAACATGTGAAAGGCTTAATCCAGTGTGCGCATCACTTTAACGCCCGAAAAATTCGCACCTTTGCAGGTAATATCGCCTTTGCTCGGGCCAATGCGGTGCAAAAAACGCGGATTGTAAAACACCTGATCTTGGCCAGTGATTGGCTGGCACGCGAAGGGATTCAGCTCTTAGTTGAGATCCACCCCAACACCTTAGCTGACTCAACGAAACACACCAAATGGCTCCTTGAAGCGACCCAAGGCGGTGTTCGCATTAACTTCGATGTGCTGCACGTATGGGAAGCGTTCGATGCGCCAGAGCAGAGTGTCGATCAGTTACATGAGCACATTGAGCATTTTCATTTGAAGAATGTGCGCTCGCACGATGAGCTCTCCGTCTTTGATCCAGCCAATGTGTTTTCCGCAAGCGGTCAAAGGGATGCGATGACACCGCTGTTTGAGGGCGCTTTTAATTATCAGCATTTTTTCAATTACTTAGCCGATCGTCACCCAAGCTTAATGGAAAAAGATTTTGCGCTGGAATGGTTTGGTATAACCCCTAAAGAGAGCATTCGCCGCGATGCTTATCAAGTGCTTCGCTGGTGGCAGCAACGCTTGCATACTGAAGCAGCTTGATAAGGGCTACACCCCCACTTTCACCACACCCGACTCAATGGCCAGATGCACAAGCTCGGCGGTGGATTGGATGCCCAGCTTGCTTTTTAAATTGGCGGTGTAGTTGGATACGGTTTTGTTGCTGATGCACAAGGTGTCGGCGATGGCCGCGGTGCTTAGGCCACGCGCCAGCATCAGGAACACTTCAAACTCGCGCTGGGTCATCTCTTGGAATCGGTGCGAGGCTTGATCCGGACGGTTCGCCACCAGCTGCATCGCTAAATCGTGCTCAACGTACATCTGACCTTGGGCCACCCGCTTGGCAGCATCCAGCAGTACATCGGGGGAGGCGTTTTTACTGATATACCCCAAAGCGCCGGCATCGAGCGCCTGCTTAACCAAGGCGGTTTCGGTGTACATGCTGAACATCAGCACGCGGGTGTGAGGTAAGCGCTGCAGCACCCGGCGCAGTGTTTCGATACCGCTGATGCCGGGAAGGTTGATGTCCATAATCACCAAGTCAGGCTGATGCTCGCTGCACACGCTGAACGCCTGCTCACCGCTGCTGGCCTCGACGACTTTTTTCGGTTTCAGTAACGCCGAGATTAAACTGGTGGTGCCTTGACGAACCACCGCATGATCATCCACTACGACAACGTTCATCGTTTGCTCCTTAACGGGTTAATTCTATGAGCTCTGTATTGGGCTGTATGGGCACACGGATAGTGATGTTGACGCCCACCTTAGGTGTCGATTCGATGTCGCACTCACCGCCTAACAACCGTGCACGCTCTTTAAGGGAGTACATACCCAGCCCCAAATGATGCTTGGCTTCCAATCCAAGACCATTGTCTTGCACCGTCAGAATCAATTGCCGCTTGGCCGAATCCAAACACAAAGACACTCCCACTTGGGTGGCACCAGAGTGTTTAGCCACATTGGTTAGGGCCTCTTGCGCGCAGCGATACAACTGACGATTAGCATCATCGGATAAGCGCGGCAACGCATCACTGCTGTGAAAAGCCACGTCTATGCCGTGGCTCTTTTGCCACTGCTCGATCAGGGTTTTGATGGCCGCTTCAACCGGTAGCTGATCCAAAATAACAGGATGTAGATTTTCGATCAGCCTGCGAAAGCTCTGCTGCATGGACTCGCAATGTTGAACAATGGTGTGCGCCGTCGAGGCCAGTGTTGCCCCTTGGCCTGGTACACTTGCCAACTGCGACATTAAATAGGCTTGGGCACGAATGCCGGTCGCGTACTGCCCAACATCGTCGTGCAGCTCCCGGGCCAAGTGGGCCCGCTCGCCCTCTTGGACCGTCATGATCTTACGGGTTAGGGCTTGGTTACTGTGTTCAGCGTTTTCAAGCGCCATCGCCATGGCATTAAACTCATGTGAAACCGCGTTTAATTCGGGCAATGAGTAATCTTTTAATCGCGCATCCAAGTGCCCTTGCCCAACCGCTTTCATCGCCTGTAAGCACTCGGCGACCGGTTTTAAGCCTTGTCGTACCCCTAACCAAATCGCGCTCATGGTCAGCAACATGGCCAACACAAACAGCGCAACCACCAGTTGAACTGTTTCCCAAATTTCGGAGGCTTCATCGGTGGGGTCGGCTTGCACTCTTAGCTCGCGCCCATCGGGCAGAAAGCGAATCTGGAATTGATCTTCCAGTGCGGCCACTTCTGGAATCCAATCTAAGAACCAGCGCGGCGGGGCGTCTTCATCGCCCTCGTGGCTTTGCGGTTGTGCCTCTAAATGCTCGGGTGCCCACGACTCGTTCACCGTCAGGGACACGTGCCGAGTATGGCCATTTAGGAATGGCTCAAGCAAGTTTGGCGTGTGCTCAATCACAGGTAACATATTGAGCGTAAAGCTCACCCCGGCGGTGACTTCACGCTCAATGTCCTTACCGGCCTGCTTCACCAGCGACAGCACGGTGATGCACAGCGCCATAATAAAGACGCCTGCCACCAGTAGGTTTAAGCGCCAAATGGCATTCACAGCGAAGGCTCGCGTTTAACTTACTTAACGTTAAACGTACCTAGCATGCCCTTCTCTTCTAGGCCTTCTGCGTAAAACTCGTACTCGCCTGGTTTGACCGGAACAAAGTAGATTTCCGCTTCGCCCTCTTGTTCAAACTCAAGCTCCGTCAACGAGATGGCTTTGATCTCCATATCACCCGCTTCGACTTTACGCAGGTAAATGGTTTGGAAAAACTCTGGCGCAACCCACGCGTACTCGGTCATACCGCTGGAGATGATCTTTAATTTGTAAGCCTTACCTGTCTCAAGGTCGTATTGCTTTTGAGACATCGAGAAGAAGTTATCTTCAGTACCGAGCACAAGATCCGGTAGTTTTTCTGGGCGGGTGGTCAGGTCACCTTCGGCAATCGCTTGAGTCGTGCCGAACAACATTGAACCGGTAAGAGCAGAAAGTGCAAAAAGACGTGTCAAACGCATGGGGATTGTCCTGTGTTAATTAGAATTATTCTTATCTCCATGCTAAAGCGCGGTGGTTTTTAAAAAATGCTACTTCGGTATTAATCCTTTTCTACTTTCTTCATATTTCATGCGCTAGGCTTGCTCCATTAAGCTGAAACCACGCAATAACAATAAAACTGAGTACGCTGCCTTATGAATCAGATAAACCTGCGCCATGCACGCACTTGGCTTACCACGGCCGCTACCGTCCTTGCCATCACGGCTAGCGGTTTCGCAAGCCAAGCCATGGCCGAATTAAACATCAACATTGCCTACCTAGGGCAGCCGGTTGATCAAGGCCCGGTGTTATCCAACATACTGCCGACACCTGAAGATGCGGGGCTTAGAGGTGCAGAGCTTGGGATTAAGGACAGCAACACAACCGGGCGCTTCTTAAAGCAAAAGTACCAATTAACCGAAGTGATCGACGAAGATGGCGCTGCACTTATCGAGCACGCCAAGGCCTTATACGCTGATCAATCGATCCGCGCGTTTGTCGTCAACGCACCGGCCAGCACCCTGATGTCGATCAGCCAAGCGCTGCCCGAGGATGTGTTGATCCTAAATGCAGGCAGTAAGGACGATGCGCTTCGTACCGAACTGTGCCCGGCCAACACACTGCATACCTTACCTAGCCGCGCCATGTTGACCGATGCTTTAGGTCAGTGGCTGAAATACCGCCGCTTAACCCGTTGGCTTTTGATCACCGGCCCAACAAACGATGATAAAGCCTACGCCAGCGCACTTAAGCGCGCCGCCAAACGCTACGGCCACAAAATCGTTGCAGAAAAAGATTGGTCGTTTGATACGGACCTGCGCCGCACAGCCCAAAGCGAGATGCCGCTCTTTACCCAGACCGATGAGTACGATGTGGTCGTGGTCGCTGATGAGCGTGGCGACTTTGGCGAATACGTTTTGTACAACACCTGGTACCCACGCCCAGTGGTCGGCACACAAGGCTTAACCCCTGTGACCTGG
The DNA here is from genome assembly GCF_056160565.1 of Neptunomonas sp. ABH4_499. Taxonomy (NCBI): domain Bacteria; kingdom Pseudomonadati; phylum Pseudomonadota; class Gammaproteobacteria; order Oceanospirillales; family Oceanospirillaceae; genus Neptunomonas; species Neptunomonas sp. ABH4_499. The sequence goes on from NZ_JBSWXK010000015.1 coordinate 53,399, forward strand.
CACCGTGTTGTCGAGCAGTGGGGCGCCGCGCAGTTACAAAGCCGTTTCGAGAAGCTTTCAGGACGCTGGATGAACGATGAAGATTACGCGGCGTGGGCAGGTGTACGCACTGTATCGGAAGCGGTCTCTCGTACCAACAGCGATGACATTAAAACCCTGAAACACTTTATCGCAAGCGATGAGTTTGAGTTGGCCGGATTCAAAGGGCGCAAGCTGGATTACCGCGCTTGGAGCGGCCAGATGCGCCAGCCTGTTCCGTTGGTGCACCCACGCTCTCTCGTATCGCAATCGCCGCAAGAGGGTTTCCTACACCCTAAATCGGAACTCGATACGCTCGGCTTTGACGCACCCGAAAGCCAATGCAAGATCCTAGAAAGTTTCTAAACTGATCAATAATAAAAACGTCAGTGCTCTGACACACAAACAGGATGCTGTGATGAAACACCGTTTTGTAAAACATGCCCTCGCTCAGGCGCTCTTACTGAGCTCATCCATGGCGTTTGCCGAAGTGGCTTACGTCTCCAACGAAAAGGACAACACCTTATCGGTGATCGACTTGGACACCTTTGAGGTGACCGACACCATCGAGGTGGGCGAGCGACCACGCGGACTGATCCTCTCGCACGATCAATCCAAGATCTACATCTGCGCCTCCGACTCCGACACCGTGCAGGTGATGGATGCAGCCACGCATAAGATCATCAAAAACCTGCCATCGGGTGAAGACCCGGAGCAGTTTGCCCTGCACCCGAACGATCGCCACCTGTACATCGCCAACGAAGACGATGCGATCGCGACCATTGTTGATACCGAAACCGATGAGGTACTGGCTCAAATCGAGGTAGGCGTCGAGCCTGAAGGGATGGCCGTGAGCCATAACGGTAAAATCGCGGTGAACACCAGTGAAACCACCAACATGGTGCACTGGATCAATACTGAAACCATGGAGTTGTTCGACAACACTTTGGTGGATCAGCGTCCGCGCCACGTTGAGTTTAACAAAGATGATTCGATTCTTTGGGCCAGCTCCGAGATCGGTGGTACGGTATCGGTCATCGATGTCAGCACCCGCAAGATCATCCAAAAGATCAGCTTTGAGATCAAAGGCGTGCACCCGGATAAAGTCCAACCCGTTGGTGTTAAGCTGACCGATGATGGCAAATACGCGTTTGTCGCATTGGGGCCATCCAACCACTTGGCGGTGATTGATGCGAAAACCTACGAGGTGATCGATTACATCCTTGTTGGCCGTCGTGTGTGGCACATGGACTTTAACTCGGACGAATCGCTCCTGCTGACCACCAACGGCATCAGTGGTGATGTGACTGTCGTGGATGTCGATAAGATGAAAGCGATTAAAACCATTAAGGTCGGTCGCTACCCTTGGGGCATCGCGGTTAAGTACAAATAAGTTGGCGTAAACACCGAAAGGAGAGCTATGAGCATACGGGTTGATCAGGTTGATTTTCACTATCCAGGCGTACCGAAAAAAGCGCTGGAGGGTATCTCGTTTGATCTACCCGATGCTCAGTTTTGCGCGCTATTAGGCCCTAATGGCGCGGGTAAAACCACGCTCTTCTCATTATTGACCCGTTTGTACTCGCTGCAGAGCGGTGAGATTTCGATCCAAGGGGATGATCTTAAACGGGCACCAGCAAGCGTCATGCAACGCTTGGGGGTTGTGTTTCAGCAAAGCACTTTGGATTTGGATCTGACCGTCGCTCAAAACCTTTATTACCACGCCGCCTTGCACGGTTATTCTCGCCGCGAAGCGCAGCCGGCCATCGAGCGTGAATTAGAACGAATGAGCCTGACCGAGCGCGCAAAAGATAAAGTCCGTGCGCTTAATGGCGGACACCGCCGCCGAGTGGAGATCGCCCGAGCCCTGTTACACACACCCGATGTACTGCTGCTCGATGAGCCATCCACCGGCTTAGACCCGCACTCGCGCGCCTCGTTAAATGAACATGTGCGCTCATTGTGCGAAAGCGACAATCTTACGGTCCTTTGGGCCACACATCTGATCGAAGAGATCCAACCCCAAGACCGTGTGCTATTACTGAACCAAGGCAAGCTGCTCTCAAAAGGCACAGGGGAGGATCTCCTCTCCCTAAGCCAACAAACAACACTGGCTGATGCATTTAAAGCCTTAACCCGCACTCGCCCACCGGAGGCCGCATGACTCAGCCTCTTAAACCTTTAGGGCTTAGTGCCTACGCTCACTGCTTCTTTGGAGTGTTAAGCCGAGAGTACTTGCGCTTTATCCAGCAGCGTACCCGCTTTTTCAGTGCACTGATCCGCCCGCTGTTGTGGCTGGTGGTGTTTGCCGCAGGGTTTCGGGCCGCCTTAGGCATTGCGATCATAGAGCCCTACGAAACCTACATCACTTACGAGGTCTACATCGCCCCTGGGCTGTGTTGCATGATTTTGCTCTTTAACGGGATGCAAAGCTCATTGTCGATGGTCTACGACCGGGAGATGGGCAGCATGCGCGTGCTGTTGATGAGTCCATTACCGCGCTGGTACCTGTTGCTGTGTAAGCTCTTTTCGATCGCCATTGTATCTTTACTGCAGGTATACGCTTTTTTAGCGATCGCGCTGCTGGTGGAGGTAGAGCCGCCCTTAATGGGGTATCTGGCGGTACTCCCTGCTTTGGTGCTCGTGGCCTTAATGCTGGGGGCTATTGGCTTATTTATCTCCTCTAAGATCAAACAATTGGAGAATTTTGCCGGGGTCATGAACTTTGTGATCTTCCCGATGTTTTTCTTATCGTCGGCTCTGTATCCGCTATGGAAGATGCAAGAGGCAAGCGAGTGGCTATATTGGATCTGCTCGGTGAACCCCTTTTCCCATGCTGTTGAGCTGGTGCGCCATGCGCTGTACCTAAAGCTGGATACCGAATCATTGCTGATCACCGCCGCAACAACCTTGGTGTTCTCTTGCTTTGCCGTAACCGGCTTTAAGCCGCAACGCGGTGGTCGCGGCTAAGCCTTATCGGAAGATTCCGCCTCTTTGGCCTCGGCGGCTTTTTGCGCCTCGCGCCATTGGTTCATCTCTTCGTAGTAGGTATCCCACACGCAGGGCTCGCAGGCACTTTCGCAGCAGTCGTATTCACCCGGTGGCGTTGGTTTGTCTTGCATACATCACCTCACAGTTATGCACTTAGTTTAGCAAACCGTATCCAGATACGTCTGTAGGTTGATGGTCGGAGTCACAGCAAAGGTATCGGTGGTCGGAGTAAGGTGGTTGATCCGATCCAACCGGAAGCAGCGGTACTCCCTTCGCAGTTCGCACCAGCTCACCAACATCCACACATTACCTAAAAAGACTAAGCCCAGCGGCCAGATCACCCGTGTGGTTTTATTCGCATCGGGGGTGGTGTAACCGATTTCGACCTTTTGAAAACCCTTGATTGCGGTTCGAAGCGCATCCGAGTGTGGGGACTTTTGCACAGGACTGATCGAGGGCGGCACAATCCACCACGGGGATTCCCACTCTTGATGGTACTGGTATTTATCCGGCAAAACGGCGTGCACTTTTTCAAGCGCGGATTCGGCCGCACGCTCCTGCGTTTCGCCACCAAAGGCTTTTACCATGCGCGCGCCAAGTATCAGGGTTTCGAGTTCATCCAGCGTGAACATCAAAGGCGGTAGCGTGGCGCCTTTCCCCATCAAATAGCCCACTCCGGCCTCCCCTTCTATCGGGACGCCAGAGAGGATTAAGGACTGAATATCTCGGTAAACGGTGCGCACCGATACATTGAGCCTATCGGCCAACTCAGCCGCCGTTATGCGGGTACGGCGGCTGGATAACAGGGTCGTCAGTGTGAGCAGGCGTTCCGTCTTATTCATTGTCCATTGTCTATCTTAACTGCACGCTGTTAATCGCTCTTCTTAGCCGCACTCAGGGCCAATGCTCTCGCTGAGCACAATGCTTTTGGTCACCGTGGTCGACGGTAGATCGATCAGCGCTAAAAAGGACTGACCGGCCTCGCTCTCCATAAAGGGTTGGGAGATCGCCTCTGCACTGGCTTCGTCTCTCCAATAGTACAGATCAATCCATTGGCCTGACGCCTTTTTTATCAAGGATCGGTACATAAACCCAGGCTGAGCTTTCAAAAAGCGATCCAGCGCGGGTTCACACGCGCGCATGTCTTGATCCGTTACACCGGCTTTTGCATCAAACTCGTAAATAGTAACAAAGCTGTTCATTGTGCACTCCTTTAGCCATCCGGCTTTGTGTTAGCGGGTACACCGCGTACCCGATGGCAAAAGAGTAACAATGGGGAGTGTCAGTTTCTGTCAGTAGTGTTATGGCTCGTTAAAGGGTAACGGGGCGCTGGTATCACGGCGCACCTCGAACACATTAAGCGTCATGGCCACCAGCGCGTAGTAACCAAAGATACCTATCAGCTCCACCACGGCCGACTCACCAAAGGCGTTAACGGCATTATCGTAGGTGGCTTGGCTGACTCGGCGTGTTTCATACAACTCGCGACCAATGTGATAAACATATTGCTCGGCCAGCTCCGTAAACTTAGGTGTCTCGCCGCACTTCAGCGCTTCGATAATGTGATCATCCAGCCCCGCCGCCCGTGCGATGGGCTCGTGAATTTGCCACTCCGCTTGGGATTGCCACCACGCGGCGGTCACCAAAATAGCCAACTCTGAGAGCTTTAAGGGCATCTGAGTGTGGTAGCGGCAAAACGCGCCCAGCTCTTGGGCCCGATCAGCGAGATCTGGGCTGTGAATCCACGCCAGAAAAGGCCCATCCAAATTACCGCGCGGGCCACTCAAAATCGCATCCAGCACCCGCTGCTGATCTTGCGTCATCTCATCGCGGGTTAAGTCGGTTAAGCGGGATTTCATACCGCACCTCCGGTCACAGAGTGAATCTCGGTATTGATCGCTTTATCGAGTTTATCCACAAGCTCATCCAAGTGTTTTTCTTCCAAAATAAAAGGCGGTGCCAACAGGATGTGATCTCCCACGCGACCATCGACCGTGCCGCCCATCGGGTAGCACATCAAGCCTTCGGCCATCGCGGCCTTCTTGATCAAGGCATTGAGTTTTAACGATGGCTCAAAAGGTGTTTTATCAGCGCGGTTTTGCACAAGCTCCAAGCCTTGGAATAACCCGCGACCCCGAATATCGCCAATGTAGGGGTGTTCACCAAAGCGGTCGTGCAAGCGGGCCATTAAGGACTTACCCAGCTGGTTTACACGCGCCAATAGTTGACGCTCTTCAATGGTGTGCTGCACCGCTAAGGCCGCAGCGCAAGCGGTCGCATGGCCGATGTAGGTATGACCGTGCTGGAAAAAGCCACTGCCATTAGCAATCGCCTCGTAAATTTTGCCGCTGACCAAGGTCGCGCCAATCGGCTGATAACCCGCCCCAAGGCCTTTCGCAATGGTGGTAAGGTCAGGACTGATCCCCTCTTGCTCGGCCGCGAACAGGGTTCCGGTGCGGCCCATACCGCACATCACCTCATCCAGAATGAGAAGTACGCCGTAACGGTCACACACATTACGTATCTTCTTAAAATACCCATGCACAGGCGGTACTGCGCCGAGTGTTGCCCCCACAACAGGCTCGGCTATGAAGGCCATCACTTCATCCGCGCCAAGGCGAAGAATCTCATCCTCCAGCTCGTTGGCAAGACGCGTCGTAAATGCATCATCGGTTTCGCCTTCGGCTTGTTCCCGATACGCATAACAGGGCGTCAGATGGCTTACGCTTGATAACAGCGGTTCGAACTGCGCCCGTCGCCACAGGTTTCCCCCAGCGGCCAGCGCGCCTAATGTGTTGCCATGATAACTTTGCTTTCTGGCAATCAGATGACGACGCTGCGGCTCACCAATCTCGGTAAAGTACTGACGCGCCAGTTTCAGCGCCGCTTCCACCGCCTCCGAACCGCCCGATACAAAATAGACCGATTCCAGCCCCTTGGACGCGCGCTCAATCAGAAACTCCGCCAGTTGCTCCATAGGCTCGGTCGTAAAGAAGGAGGTATGCGCATAAGCCAAGGTGTCTACCTGATCTTGAATCGCCGCGATCACTGACTGGGCGCTGTGTCCCAAGCAGGACACGGCCGCACCACCGCTGGCATCCAAATAACGGCGGCCTTCGCTGTCGATGATGTACGGGCCATCGCCAGCAACAGCGATTGGGTACGATTGATTTAGGTTGCGATGAAAAACGCGCGACATGGTGGTGTTTCCTTGCTGAACAGCACTGATTGCAAAATTATTTGCCAAATATAGATCATGCAAACCCACTTGCATACCAATAATTGCAAATTTATTTGCATCTATCCTCTTGGGGTTTGATGTGGCAAACTCTTTTGCTTGTTTTTCATCACCTTGCCGGATGTAGCTTATGACCGCACGCAAATTGCCTGTGCCCATCAACCTTGAATCATTACGACAACTGCTGATCGATCTCGAAAGCGGTACCGCACCGATTCGTTTAGGTGCGCAGTCTCGACGGGTACTGGCGTTGATGCTGGAGCAATCGGGTCCGAGCGCACTGGCGTCCATTACCGAGCTTGCCGAACGGTACGACGTAAACCCATCGACCCTGTCCCGTCTTGCGCAGCGATTGGGGTTTAGCGGTTTTGGCGGACTTCAGGAATTGTTTCGAAATGAGCTGACCGATGGCGGTAGCCACTTTTACAGCGACCAAGCCAGCGCGTTAAACGCCACCACCAACCCAGAGCTGGATCTGTTGATGCGCTTAAGCCGCCAAGAGCACAGCAACATCACCGGTATGGTTGAAAACACGGACGGTGCGACGTTTCATCAAGCCACCGAGCTATTAGCACAAGCACCACGGGTTAGGGTCTTTGGGATGCGTCAGTTCTATGCACTGAGTTACTTTTTGGCGTATGGCCTTGGCATGATCCGAAGCGAAGTTGCCCCGTTAAATCCGGGTGCACAAGGCTTAGCCGATGCTTTAAGCCCCCTCGAATCTGGGGATCTATTAGTGGTATCGAGCTGCTTTCCCTATACCTCAAGCGTGATTCGCGCCGCTGAAATCGCCATCGCGCATGGTGTTAAGGTGATCGCACTCACCGATTCGACCACTTCACCACTGGCACGCATTGCGACCCATACCTTTACGGTACCGAGCCAAAGCATTTTTTACAGTAACTCGATGGCGGGCTTTTTTGTCTTAAGCGAGGCATTGTTGAGCGAAACCGCTCGAAAGCTAGGGGATAAGGCGGTGGACTCTCTACGCCGCCGAGAGGCTTTGATCAGCGAGTTAGCACCGCTGAACTAATGTCCTCAGTTTGATAGATAAACACACTGCAGCCAACGCCATAGTGTGTTGATGGACTCTTAATCCGTCGTAGATGCGAAGATCAGTCCTTAGACCACTGACGCAGCACAGTGACGGAACACTCGGCACGTTCCACCACACGGGAGGAGACCGACCCTAAAAGGGCATGATCCAAAAGACCACGATGATGGGCCGCCATGATGATCAGATCCACATCGGTTTCTTTGGCATGCTCAATGATGGTGTCCGCCGCCTGACCTTGCTTCACCGCCAAATCGCACGGCACAACACTTGGCACCGCTTCACTGGCAAATTCCGATAATCGTTGATCAACGGCCTTGTGAGCCTGATCAATCGACGCCTGATCAAAAAAGGACGCCACTAACGGCGAGGTAAAGCCTGGGATCACCGCTAACAAGTGCAGTTTACCCGCTTGGTTATCCAGCTCACGCAGGGCCACTTCAATCGCTTGCAGTGCAAAGCCTGTGTCCTCAAGGTCCACGGGGATCAGAATGTTTTTAAACATGGTCTTTCCTTGGCCGGCCTTTGGCCAGCATCTGCCTCTGATACGCCCAAAGGGCAGGCTTACGCCTGCGCCTTTTGAGCGGCACCTTTTGATTCAGAATCGCGACGACGACGCTGCATCATCACCACAGGTACCAGCAACAACAGAGCCGGAATAAAGATCAGCTCTTTCGGTGGTTGGTCTTGTGGGACTTCAACCGTCTCGATCACTTGGTCGAACATCAAACCGGCTTTCTCGGCAGTGCTGCTAAAGCCCACTGCATCAACCAGCGTTTTGCCATTGCTGTCGTACAGTTCAAGGCCAGCATCGCTGAGACGCTCCTGAGTGGTTGCACCGCTGCCTAACGTCAGCAAGGTCACAAACTCACGCGGGTTGCCGATCTCATCTTCACCGTCGATATGCAAACGCACTTGACTGCCATCTGGAATATCCAGCTCACCTTGCATCAAGGCTGTACCCGAATACGACTGGTATGGCTCAGAGATCATGTCCATCCAGAACCCTGGGCGGAACAAGGAGAAGGCGATCACTAACAGCAAGACGGTTTCGTGAATACGGCTGCGCGCCAAGAAGTAACCTTGAGTTGCCGCTGTAAACAGCAAGATACCGATGGTCGAGATCACAAATACGAAGATCGCATGCCACACATCCACATTAATCAACAACAGATCCGTGTTGAAGATAAACAAGAATGGCAACACCGCCGTACGCAAGCTGTAGAAGAACGCGGTAAAACCGGTACGGATCGGATCACCACCAGATACCGCGGCCGCCGCGAACGACGCCAAGCCCACCGGTGGTGTTACATCGGCCATGATGCCGAAGTAGAACACGAACAAGTGCACAGCGATCAGAGGTACGATTAAGCCCGATTCTTGACCCAAGGTTACAATGACCGGTGCCAACAGGGACGACACCACGATGTAGTTCGCCGTGGTTGGAAGACCCATGCCCAAGATCAAACTCAGGATAGCGGTCAGGATCAGCATCAAGATCATGTTACCGAAGGAAAGTACCTCAACCAGATCCGCCAGTACCGAGCCTACGCCGGTTTGCGAAACCGCACCCACGATGATGCCCGCCGTTGCGGTCGCAATACCGATACCGATCATGTTACGCGCACCGGCAATCAAGCCCTCGATCAACTGATCAAAGCCCTGTTTGATTGGGGTTTTAATGTCGGTTTCGCCACGGAACAGCGCAAACATAGGACGCTGCGTCAGCAAAATCACCACCATCAAGACCGTTGCCCAAAACGCCGACAGACCCGGCGAGAAACGCTCGACCATCAAACACCAGACCAGCACAACGACCGGCAGAATGTAATGAAGGCCCGACTTCACTGTCGGCCCTACTTCGGGTAGTTCAACGACTTCGGAATCTGGATCGTCCAGCTCCAAATCCGGATAGCGGGATGCAAAGCGGATTAAAGCAACGTAGATCACAAACAAGGCCACTGCGATCACAGGGCTTGCCCAATCACCGAGCACCGGTTTTATCCAGCCGATGCCGTAATAGACCGCCATCGCAATGGCAGCCGTCACTAAGAAGCCCAGTAAGATGCCTGCGATGCGCGATAACCAAGGTTTCGCAACACTGCGACGTGGCAGGCCTTGCATACCTTGTTTCAGCGCTTCAAGGTGCACGATGTACACCAGTGCGATGTACGAGATCAGCGCCGGTAAGAAAGCGTGTTTGATGACCTCGACGTAAGAGAGGCCCACGTATTCAACCATCAAGAAGGCTGCTGCCCCCATTACAGGCGGCATGATCTGGCCATTAACCGAGGACGCTACTTCAACCGCGCCCGCTTTTTCAGCCGAGAAACCCACACGTTTCATCATAGGTACTGTGAACGTACCTGTGGTGACCACGTTGGCAATAGAGGAACCTGAGATCAACCCCGTCATACCCGATGACACAACGGCCGCTTTGGCCGGACCACCGCGCATGTGCCCAAGCAGCGAGAACGCCACTTTAATGAAGTAGTTACCAGCACCCGCTTTATCCAGCAGCGCACCAAACAGTACAAACAAGAAAACAAACCCGGTGGATACGCCCAAGGCGATACCAAACACGCCTTCGGTGGTGATCCACTGGTGGTTGACCACTTGCGATAAGTTCGCGCCTTTGTGCGCGATGATGTCCGGCATGTAGGGACCAGCAAAGGTGTAAACCAAGAACACCAACGCCACAATCACCAAAGGCGGCCCTAACGCACGACGCGTTGCTTCCAGCAGTAACACGCCACCGATGCAGGCAACGATCAAATCTTGTGTGATCGGCGCACCTGGGCGGTCGGAAATCGAGGTGTAGAAAATAAACAGATAAGCGGCCGAGAACGCGCCCACCACGGCCAATATCAGATCGATGGCCGGTACCCGATCTTTCGGGGACTTATCAAAGGCTGGATAGGCCATAAAGGCCAAGAAAACCGCAAACGCTAAGTGGATCGAGCGCGCCTCGGTGTCGTTAAACACACCAAAGCTGCCAATCAGTGGCCAATCATAAAACGGTAAAGGGGAGGCGATCCAAAGCTGAAACAGCGACCAGCACAGTGCCGCACCCAGCAATAGTTTTTTTTGCAGTCCAGAGGGAGTTCGCGCACCACTGTCCGTAGCGTCGACCAGTTCCTGCAGGTTCACCTCATCTTGGGATGTCGAATCTTTCGTTGCACCACCAGTCATCGGGCTATCCTAACTTTACAAATTAACGAAAAAAGTCGGAGCGAATCACTCCTAGGCGGGAAGAACAGCGCGGAAAGCGCTGGCAGAACGCCAACGCCTTCCTGAACACGGGGGTGGATATTACATCCAGCCGCGTTCTTTGTAGTAACGAACAGCACCGTCATGCAAAGGAGCAGACAGGTTGTTTTTGATCATATCTTCTGGCTTCAGGTTCGCGAACGCAGGGTGCAGACGCTTGAAGCGATCAAAGTTATCAAATACCGCTTTTACCACTTGGTAGATGGTTTCTTCGTCCGCTTTAGTAGAAGAAACGAAAGTTGCACCTACACCGAAAGTGGTAGTGTCAGCGTCAGTACCTTTGTACATACCACCTGGGATAGTCGCTTTCGCGTAGTACGCGTTGTCGGCAACCAGCTTGTCGATTTCAGCGCCTTCAACAGGCACCATGATGGAATCACAAGATGACGACGCTTCTTGGATAGAACCGTTCGGGTGACCTACGGTGTAGATGATGGCATCCACTTTGTTATCGCACAGTGCTTGAGCCTGCTCAGCTGGCTTCAGCTCAGACGCCAGTTTGAAGTCATCCATTGTCCAGCCTTTGGCTTCCATCACGACTTCCATCGTGCCACGCTGACCGGAACCTGGGTTACCTACGTTAACGCGCTTACCTTTCAGGTCATCAAACGATTTGATGTCGGCATCAGCACGTGCAACCACGGTGAATGGCTCTGGGTGAACAGAGAACACAGCACGCAGATCTTTGTTAGCGCCTTGCTCTTCAAACTTAGACGTACCGTTGTACGCGTGATACTGCCAATCAGACTGAGCAACGCCCATGTCTTGGCTGCCTTCACGGATCGCATTCAAGTTAGCAACCGAACCACCCGTAGACGGTGCAGTACACTTGATACCGTGAGTTTCTTGAGAGCGGTTAACCAAACGACAGATAGACTGACCAACAACGTAATACACGCCTGTTTGGCCGCCCGTACCGATGGTAACGTACGATTGTTCTGCAGCTGATACAGTTTGACCAGCAGACGCCAGCAGCATTCCTGTTGCTAACAGCGGCGCAGTGAAAACTTTTTTCAGATTCATCATGATAGGTATCCCTTGTTCTCTGTCTTCAAATTTTTCTTATAGGTAGTGATCGCCAGCAATCAAAACGTATTGAAAAAGATACAGTTTTAGCCCATTTACGGGTAAATCCTGACTTTTAGATCAATACAGTTGGCAATACTTAGCTCGCAAATATACTTGCAATAATAAGGGGCTGCAACCGTGGTTGCGCCGCGTAAAACACCGGTTTTTGGCCTATGGATAGGTGATCTCGATCCGATCCGAAAACCATCCCCACTCGGTCAGCTGTTTGTACACGGCTATACCCGACGGCAATTCAACGGACAGATGATCGGGCGCTACCCAATTGAGCTTGGGCGCAATCTCATCCGGGTGGCCGTTCACGCCCAGAACATTGCCTGGCTCGTTTTCCAACACGGCGGACGCCTCTAAAATGGATATCTGAGTGCTGAATCCTGTGGTCGCACCGCAGTCATACTGAAATACCACCGCCTTAAAGCGCTGATCCGGCGAGTAAACCGTTTGGTACACTTCACTCCCACACATATCCTTCATCAGGAAGTACCCACCTGTCACCACCGCCGCAGCTACACCTAAAAACAGCGTGATAAACCCCGCAAGCAGTTTTGGCCAAATGTTCATCGCTTATTGGTTCTCGGTATATAAAAAGTCCTTAAGAATACACGGCATATAACACTCCTTGTGATATGTGTATTTGGATGGTTTAAATCGATTTTACGCTAACGAAGATTCCGAATCGTACACCTTACAGAAATCATCGTGGAGTTTACGAACCCGCTCAGCATCGGGGTCGACCCTTTTAGAGCCAAGCTCAACAATAAAGTGGCACGTTGCATAGGCCTGTGACTGCTTTTCGTATCGCTCTACCCATAACGCTCTGCTTTCTAAAAACGTCGGATCAATGGGCCAGATGCCTGGGTTTGGGCGAAGGCGCTCCATATCAATTCGCCAAGGTTTCGGCGTTAAGCGCGCACGGAAGCACTGTTGGTTGCGGCACATCTGAATGTACACTTTGTCGGAGTGTAAGCTTTCTAAAAGCTGTAAGGTTTCGTCACTGGAGGGGTCATAAGTGCGATCCATAAAGAGCACTCGATAGCCCTTCGCTGTTTTATAAACACGTAAGTGACATTCAGGATTCGTCTTCGAAAACTGCTGAAAGCGCTCTATCGCCAGCGCCTCCTCTTTTTCTTGTGCATTTAAAGCGTCTTTAGCAGCCATCAAGGCTTTTGCTTTACCGATACCAAGGCTGACCAACACCACAACAGCCATAATCAACCAAGAGGATAAATACCAACTTGCAGCCGCGCCGATCAGCATCAGAACCAAAAAGGTCCCGAACGCAAAGCTTGCGGGGTAGTGCTCTTGAATATCCACATCGGCAAACATCACATCTGGGGTATTCAAACACAAAGCGCCATACGCATTTCGGGAGATCACATTGTCCCCATGTTGCGAGATCACCTCTTCACGAATGGGAATCCCTTCACCGCCGTTATAGGCGACTTTGTGGTCAACTTTACGCACATCGCCCGTTGCATTTAGGGTAGTAATCGCCTCTTCAAGACGTGATGTCGCATGCTGCTCCGCCTCTTGTTCACTGACATCCGACCAACCAAAACGCTTTAACGTAACGGTGCGGCCATTGACGCTCGCACTGGCTTTACTTTCTGACCAATATTTAGGGACGATCATGACTAAAACCCATTCTCCTTAGGTAATGAAAGGGATCATTAATTGAAGTGATCTGTGCATTCGATTTTTATCGGCCAGTTTTTGACGGTGGCCGTTACTCAATCGGTAAAGAACAGTCCGAGCCCCACTCCGACCACGAGCCATCATAGAGACTGACGTTAGGCCGACCCGCAACCAGTGCTGCCACCAAGATAATGCACCCCGTAATGCCAGACCCGCAGGACAGTACATAAGGTTGTTGAGGGTCGGTACTAAAGGCATCAAACAACTGGCTTAACGCCGCTTTGGATTTGAAGCACTCGCCATCGAGTACCTCGCCAAAGGGCAAATTAACAGAGTGCGGGATATGACCGCTGCGTACCCCCAGCCTAGGCTCTTCAACTAAGCCTTGAAAACGGTTTGCTGCACGTGCATCTGCCACTATGAACGCTTTCGATTCAAGGTTGTTTAAGACAAACTCTGTACTGCGCACAAGGCTCTCTTGGAAGGTATAGCTTGGCGCTAGAGCGTTAGGAATTGGAGTGATCGGATCTTTGGTCGTCTCTTTACCCTCGGCCATCCATTTGGGTAAACCGCCATCCAGAATAAACACGTTTTCGACCCCAAACGTTTTAAAAATCCACCAGATACGCGGCGAAGCGTAAATCCCCTGATCATCGTAGATAACGATGGTTTGACCTGCCAAGATGCCAAGGCGCGTGGCGACGGCATTAAACTGAGCTTCAGTAGGGAACGCATGAACGCTGCTAGAGGTAAGATCGGTTAGATCTTCCTCGATATCTACAACAATAGAGTTGGGGATAAACACCGGCGCATCGTAGAGGATGGGCTCTTTACCGATGATTTTGCCAATAGTTGCTTTGATCACGACCAGATTCGGGTCGTTTTGGTGCTGGTGTAACCAATCGGTAGTGACAAGTGGCGATGTCATTCGGTGCATTCCTTTGGTTGATAACAGTCGAGGGGACACAATACCACTACCCATGGGTCTGATTGCAAAAGCTCGCTTCTGCCTCTGTCCCTTATGAGGAGGTCTTCTGAGCCTTTTTTTCGGTTCTTTCTTTACGCTTGGCTTTTTTACGCTCGTTTTTTTCAGTAACGATCTTGATCGCCTCTTCCTTTGAAAGGTTCGGGTGCTTAGCGACCAGCTCGTTCACTTTTTCATCAAATTTTGTCATGGTTCAACCTCGTTATTGGGCTGCTAGGATAAAGCGTTGGAGGTGCCCTCTCAAGCGTTTCTGATGGGAAGCAGGTTCAAGTATCACTCGGTATAGCGCAAGACGAGCAGATCTCTTGCCATCAGGGTGTTGCGCATCTCGTCGATGAATTCAGAGTCTTCCTCTTTTAGGTATATTTTTGCCAAAAGCGCCAAGATTGAATCTACCTTCTGCGTCTTAAAATCAGGGCCTTTTATGAATGAGAGATAGCTTGCCCCGATCCCAAACAGATGGAGCCCGAATGCTTTTTCTAAGAGCTCTGCCAGTCGGTAGATTTCAAACGGGGAAAGGTCGCAGCTGAAATAGCCATTGGGAAATGAATAGATCGCCTCATAACTGTGTTCAACGGGAACCTTAAGGAGGTAACACTCTTGATCAACGATGGAAAGCAGCTCTTTGTTGGCTTTAATCAACTCTTGTTTGGAAGAGTCATCAAGGTAGAGTAACTTCTTGAAGACATCGCCAAACTGAACGTCAGAAACCCCATGTTTAAAGCCAAGTTTTCGAACGAAAAACCGCTGCTCAAACGTTAGATCATCTCGTAAATAGTCGCCGTCCAACCATGATTGATCTATGCTTTCACTGGAGAGCCACGAACCTTCATCCAAGTCATAGCTCATGATCGCATGCATAGAGGTGTAACAGGCCTGCCCAATATCATCTAACGTCATGATGAACTGAGCGCTTGGATTTTCTTCGCGTAAGGTCTGCACCTTACTTATCAGCTCACTGATATCAGCAAGGTCGTGCACTCGGTAATAACCGCAAAGAAAATCTTCGCAGTAGTCGTTTCTGTACTCTAGCTTCATGGGAGGCCTGCTAATATCCAATCTACTGATTAATCGCTTGTTCCATATAGCTAACGCATTCCGCTACCGGAATGGTAAAAAAGCCTGCATCATCAGAATCGAAGGCCTCTCTCCATATTTGATAACCTTCTTTGTAATCTGGCAGATCATCCGTTTTGGCACTTAACTGCGTCACGCTCGCCTTCAAGGCCGTTGAACTGATGGGCAGATGCGATACGCTCTCGCTGTACCCCGAAGCGGCATGCCGACTTGCAATTCGAAGGCCCTCAATGCTGATATGAATGATCTCATGACCCCTCAATGTATCGATTTGAACAACCGTAAGTTTGGAGCCTGCTTCGTGCTCTCTTGTTTGATAGTGCCAAACCTGCCCAACGGAAAAACCGCTGACCGAAGCCGCTGGCGTCTTAAACAACGAGCCCAAGAATGTGATTAATTTTTTCATAATCCCTTACACAAAAATCAAAAAGTGGGTGGGCCTATCAGTGGGTGCCAAAGCTTCCATTGCTAAGACATCTCCCTAGGTTTTGCGGCTTAATAGTAAAGCTTTCTTGCAGGCAATGTAACACTGCACCTCTGGCTGGGCACTCTACTATGCTAATTGCCCACCTTAGAAACCAGTGCTAACATTTGTACACACACCAATATTGGAGCAAATCATGGCTTGCCGCGAGCTTACCGAGCAGCTTGCCGAACAACAGCGGCAAACCTTATCTCACGAGTCGTGGCTAACGGAACAAGTAAACCTAGCCTTCGAAAAGCTCGACTCAGGGAAGTCTGTTTTTGTAGAGCACCAAATGGCTAAATCTCAAATGGAAGAGCGCAAAGCTAGAGTTCGTAATCGGGGCAGGCAATGATTTAATAGAAAGAAGAGTCACTTAATGATCGCCTTCTATCGGGTTGATGTCGGTGCTATCCGAATTATGCGTGTACTCCACCAGAAAAAAACCCACGAATTAACAAAAGCGAAATTCAGTTAATAAACCCGCATCCAAACATGAATTTTTAATAAAATATCATTTAACCTCAAACCACGGAATAAAGCATTATACTAGCTACCAATACTCACATAAAAACATCAGCAGCCAGCATAAAAGATTCACCTAGCTAATAAGCTTACAATTTCACATTTACAATCTTATCTACACCGGTATTATATTTAATAAAAGATTTATCACCAAAATTTTTAGACCTTCTATTTTCAACACTTTCACTTTGCATTTCAGTTAAAAACCTAACCAAATACATCCCGGGCTCATCTATCTTATAGATATAAGAAATATCATATTTTTCATGTTCACCAACATCTAAAAATGGCAGTGTCATTTTTGTACCCCCCTGATATCTCGAGCCACCTATATACATTGGACTACTATACTCAGGTTCGTTATTTACAAAATTAACTTTAGAAACTAGGATTGCCCGTTCATCAAGCAAAACTCGAACATCTTCATTTCCCATATTTTCCAAAGTAATCTCTATCCCTAAGGCGACAGAAGAGTCATCAAGCTTATACTGCTGCACGGCCATACTAGGCAGGAGACTAGACCGAAGAGCAGTGCTTTGCTGCAATTCGATAACTTGTAAATCAGCAATTCTTTCCTCGTTTTTAACCCATGTTCCATAGACAGCCCAAAATGCAACACAAACAGCAGCCACCATTGCAAAGATTTCTTTTCCGACAGATAACTTTTCAATAAACCTCATTAATACTCCCTAACCAATGAAAACAGAAAAAGATCTAGATCTCACTCAAAAAATCTAATAAAAATCAAGATAATAACATTATAAAAAACACTAAGGCAGCGATCTCATAAATTTACTTGGATTATATTCTTCAAATCCACCATTATTAACTATGGTCGAGTTTCTCATATACTCATCTTTAACAAGGTATACCTTGCTACCGGCCTCTGCACCCAACAGGCCGCCTGCGCCACCACCAACTACACCGCAAGCTAGAAGCCCCCAACCAGAAGTTGCTATCCCAAAAGCAATACACAGGCCAACGCCTAAACCGCCTCCGACGGCACCACCTGCAACACCACCGATTTCTTCATATATAACTTGCTCAAGTTTATCTTCTGGGGCTGTTAGCAAGGTGTAAGCAGTCGCTGAAATAGAGATAACTACAATGGCCCTACCACCGTTTTTAAGAAAGGTTGCCCCTTTAATTGCTGCATCACTAACAGCCTTGTTTGGCTTCACAGCACCTTTCATTAGTCGCCCCTGAAAAAAACGTAACCGTATGATTTATAGTGGTTTATAATGCGGTTCGAATATGGAAAACCCGCTTTTTTTGCCCTTCAG
>NZ_JBSWXK010000016.1:0-69214 GCF_056160565.1 Neptunomonas sp. ABH4_499
TGGTGACAGGGGTTGTGCTTGCATCGGTTACATCCACGCCACCGATGGTCACGGTGTCAATGCCCGCTTCGGCGGCTACGGTGATGGTGCCAGTTACGGTGTCACCGGTACCTTCAACGACGCTGTTATCGGCTGCCGTTGTTGTGCTGTCCGCATCTTCAACGTTGATGGTTGGTACGCCATCGTCTTGACCGTTAATGGTGACGGTCAAGTCAGCGGTATCCACATCACCATCGCTGTCCGAGATGGTGTAAGTGAAGGTATCAGTGAGTGTTTCAGTGTCGTTAAGTGCCTGCACCGCTGGGTTGCTGTTATCCAACGCGTAGGTGTAGGTGCCATCGCTGTTCAGCGTCAGCGTACCGTACGTACCTGTGATGGTGGCCGGAGTTGTATCCGTCACCGCCGCACCGTCTACCAAGGTGACTGTGATAGGCGTATCGACGTTCTGCGTATCCGCCACATCACCGGCGCTTGCGCCTGCTGTACCTAATACGTTACCGGTGACAGAAGTACTGTCCTCGGCGATCGCATTGGCATCATCTTGAGCAACTGGAGCCGTGTCGATGATCTGGATGTCCAGCGTATCGTCAGAGGTCTGGCCCGCAAGGTCGGTCACTTCAACGGTGAACTGATCCACGATCGAGTTATCACCGGCGGTGTGATCTTCCGCTGCACCGTCTTCGGTGTATTCGTAGGTGATCTCACCGGTGGTCGCGTCATAACCGGTAACCACCAAGGTACCTTCCGTACCAGGAATGGTGACAGGGGTTGTGCTCGCATCGGTTACATCTACGCCACCGATGGTCACGGTGTCAATGCCCGCTTCGGCGGCTACGGTGATGGTGCCAGTTACGGTGTCACCGGTACCTTCAACGACGCTGTTATCGGCTGCCGTTGTTGTGCTGTCCGCATCTTCAACGTTGATGGTTGGTACGCCATCGTCTTGACCGTTAATGGTGACGGTCAAGTCAGCGGTATCCACATCACCATCGCTGTCCGAGATGGTGTAAGTGAACGTATCAGTGAGTGTTTCAGTGTCGTTAAGTGCCTGCACCGCTGGGTTGCTATTATCCAACGCGTAGGTGTAGGTGCCATCGCTGTTCAGCGTCAGGGTACCGTAGGTGCCTGTGATCGTGGCTGGCGTCACTGTGACTGGCGTATCTGCATTTTGGGTATCCGCCACATCGCCTGCACCAGCGCCTGCTGAGGTCAATACGTTACCCGTTACAGAGACAGAGTCTTCTGTAATAGACGCCGCATCGTCCTGCGCCACAGGTGCGGTATCGATGATCTGGATGTCCAGCGTATCGTCAGAGGTCTGACCTGCAAGGTCGGTCACTTCAACCGTGAACTGATCCACGATCGAGTTATCACCCGCTGTGTGATCTTCCGCTGCACCGTCTTCGGTGTATTCGTAGGTGATCTCACCGGTTGCGGCATCGTAGCCTGTGACTACCAGAGTACCTTCGGTGCCTGGGATGGTGACAGGGGTGGTGCTCGCGTCGGTTACATCCACGCCACCGATGGTCACGGTGTCGATGCCCGCTTCGGCGGCTATGGTGATGGTGCCGGTAACCGTGTCACCGGTGCCTTCAACCACGCTGTTATCGGCCGCGGTTGTGGTGGTGTCGGTGTCTTCCACATCGATAGTTGGAACACCATCGTCCTGACCGTTAATGGTAACGGTTAAGGTCGCTTCGCTGCTGTCGCCATCGCTGTCTGAGATGGTGTAGGTGAAGGTATCGGTCACCAACTGACCATCGTCCAGTGCCTGCACCGCTGGGTTGCTGTTATCCAACGCGTAGGTGTAGGTGCCATCGCTGTTCAGCGTCAGGGTACCGTAGGTGCCTGTGATCGTGGCTGGCGTCACTGTGACTGGCGTATCCGCGTTTTGCGTATCGGCCACATCGCCTGCGCTTGCGCCGGTTGTACCCAATACGTTACCGGTAACAGAAGTGCTGTCCTCGGCGATTGCATTGGCATCATCCTGTGCCACAGGAGCCGTGTCGATGATCTGGATGTCCAGCGTATCGTCAGAGGTCTGACCTGCAAGGTCGGTCACTTCAACCGTGAACTGATCCACGATCGAGTTATCACCGGCAGAGTGATCTTCCGCAGCACCGTCTTCGGTGTATTCGTAAGTGATCTCACCGGTTGTAGCGTCGTAACCGATAACCACTAAGGTACCTTCCGTACCAGGGATGGTGACAGGGGTTGTGCTCGCATCGGTCACATCCACGCCACCGATGGTCACGGTGTCGATACCCGCTTCGGCGGCTACGGTGATGGTGCCCGTAACGGTATCGCCCGTGCCTTCAACCACGCTGTTATCGGCCGCGGTTGTGGTGGTGTCAGTGTCTTCCACATCGATGGTTGGTACGCCATCGTCTTGACCGTTAATGGTAACGGTTAAGGTCGCTTCGCTGCTGTCGCCATCGCTGTCTGAGATGGTGTAGGTGAAGGTATCCGTCACTAGCTGGCCATCGTCCAGTGCTTGAACGGCTGGGTTGCTGTTATCCAGCGCGTAAGTGTAGGTGCCATCGCTGTTCAGCGTCAGCGTACCGTACGTACCGGTAATGGTGGCCGGAGTTGTATCCGTCACCGCCGCACCGTCTACTAACGTGACTGTGATAGGCGTATCGACGTTCTGCGTATCCGCCACATCGCCAGCGCTTGCGCCTGCTGTACCCAATACGTTACCGGTGACAGAGGTGCTGTCCTCGGCGATCGCATTAGCATCGTCTTGAGCAACCGGAGCCGTGTCGATGATCTGGATGTCCAGCGTATCGTCGGACGTTTGGCCTGCTAGGTCAGTCACTTCAACGGTGAACTGATCCACGATCGAGTTATCACCCGCTGTGTGATCTTCCGCGGCGCCGTCTTCAGTGTATTCGTACGTGATGATGCCTGTTGTAGCGTCATAACCGGTGAC
Organism: Neptunomonas sp. ABH4_499; assembly: GCF_056160565.1. Lineage (NCBI taxonomy): Bacteria > Pseudomonadati > Pseudomonadota > Gammaproteobacteria > Oceanospirillales > Oceanospirillaceae > Neptunomonas > Neptunomonas sp. ABH4_499. The sequence continues at coordinate 2,933 of NZ_JBSWXK010000016.1, forward strand.
CACCAAGGTGCCTTCGGTGCCTGGGATGGTGACAGGTGTGGTGCTCGCATCGGTTACATCCACGCCACCGATGGTCACGGTGTCGATGCCCGCTTCGGCGGCTACGGTGATGGTGCCGGTGACGGTGTCACCGGTGCCTTCAACGACACTGTTATCCGCCGCGGTTGTGGTGGTGTCGGTGTCTTCCACATCGATGGTTGGTACGCCATCGTCTTGACCGTTAATGGTGACGGTCAAGTCAGCGGTATCCACATCACCATCGCTGTCCGAGATGGTGTAAGTGAAGGTATCAGTGAGTGTTTCAGTGTCGTTAAGTGCCTGCACCGCTGGGTTGCTGTTATCCAACGCGTAAGTGTAGGTGCCATCGCTGTTCAGCGTCAGGGTACCGTACGTACCTGTGATCGTGGCCGGAGTTGTATCCGTCACCGCCGCACCGTCTACTAACGTGACTGTGATAGGCGTATCGACGTTCTGCGTATCCGCCACATCGCCAGCGCTTGCGCCTGCTGTACCCAATACGTTACCGGTGACAGAGGTGCTGTCCTCGGCGATCGCATTGGCATCGTCTTGAGCAACCGGAGCCGTGTCGATGATCTGGATGTCCAGCATATCGTCGGACGTTTGGCCTGCTAGGTCAGTCACTTCAACGGTGAACTGATCCACGATCGAGTTATCACCCGCTGTGTGATCTTCCGCAGCACCGTCTTCGGTGTATTCGTAGGTGATCTCACCGGTTGCGGCATCGTAGCCTGTGACTACCAGAGTACCTTCGGTGCCTGGGATGGTGACAGGTGTGGTGCTCGCATCGGTTACATCCACGCCACCGATGGTCACGGTGTCGATGCCCGCTTCGGCGGCTACGGTGATGGTGCCGGTGACGGTGTCACCGGTGCCTTCAACGACACTGTTATCCGCCGCGGTTGTGGTGGTGTCGGTGTCTTCCACATCGATGGTTGGTACGCCATCGTCTTGACCGTTAATGGTGACGGTCAAGTCAGCGGTATCCACATCACCATCGCTGTCCGAGATGGTGTAAGTGAAGGTATCAGTGAGTGTTTCAGTGTCGTTAAGTGCCTGCACCGCTGGGTTGCTGTTATCCAACGCGTAGGTGTAGGTGCCATCGCTGTTCAGCGTCAGGGTACCGTACGTACCTGTGATGGTGGCCGGAGTTGTATCCGTCACCGCCGCACCGTCTACCAAGGTGACTGTGATAGGCGTATCGACGTTCTGCGTATCCGCCACATCACCGGCGCTTGCGCCTGCTGTACCTAATACGTTACCGGTGACAGAAGTACTGTCCTCGGCGATCGCATTGGCATCATCTTGAGCAACTGGAGCCGTGTCGATGATCTGGATGTCCAGCGTATCGTCAGAGGTCTGGCCCGCAAGGTCAGTCACTTCAACGGTGAACTGATCCACGATCGAGTTATCACCCGCTGTATGATCTTCCGCAGCACCGTCTTCGGTGTATTCGTAGGTGATCTCACCGGTTGCGGCATCGTAGCCTGTGACTACCAGAGTACCTTCGGTGCCTGGGATGGTGACAGGTGTGGTGCTCGCATCGGTTACATCCACGCCACCGATGGTCACGGTGTCGATGCCCGCTTCGGCGGCTATGGTGATGGTACCCGTAACGGTATCGCCCGTGCCTTCAACCACGCTGTTATCCGCTGCGGTTGTGGTGGTGTCGGTATCTTCAACGTTGATGGTTGGTACGCTATCGTCTTGACCGTTAATGGTGACGGTCAAGGTCGCTTCGCTGCTGTCGCCATCGCTGTCTGAGATGGTGTAGTTAAACATCTCCGTTAGGCTCTGGCCGTCATTCAACGCTTGAACATCACCATTGCTGTTATCCAACGCGTAGGTGTAAGTACCATCGCTGTTCAGCGTCAGGGTACCGTACGTGCCTGTAATGGTCGCCGGAGTTGTATCCGTCACCGCCGTACCGTCTACTAAAGTGACTGTGATTGGGGTATCGACGTTCTGCGTATCCGCCACATCACCAGCGCTTGCGCCGGTTGTACCTAATACGTTACCGATGACAGAAGTGCTGTCTTCAGTGATCGCATTGGCATCGTCTTGTGCCTCTGGCGCTGTCTCAGTAACTAGAACGTCAACCGGATTTGAAGCCAAGTTTTCGAAATTACCACCAGTTGTATTTTGAACTGAGAATGTAACTTGGTCAGTCGAACTGTTGTAATCACTAACCGGCGCGTTGAAAGTGACGCTGCCGGTGGTTTCGCCCACGGGGATGGTGATGATTTCACCGTTATCCAGGGTGATCACCAACGGGGTGTCTTCAGGTGTGTTGTCCACGGTGGCTGTGATCGTCACCGGTTCACCTTCTTGAACCGCGTCTGGGCCGGTCAGGGTCACTGTGGTGGTGTCGCTGTCATCCACAATCGTTACGGTTGTAGACGAAGTAGCATCGAGGTTTTCGTAGCTACCGCCTTCGGCTGCTTCTATCGCAATATCAACTGGGCGATCAGCGTCTTGGTAAACATCATCTTCCGTTGCAAACGTTACGGTTCCTGAGGTTTCACCTACAGCAATAGTGATCGTTTCGCCATTCGTCAGCGTGATGATCAACGGAGTTCCAACCGGAGGATTATCAACCGTTGCCGTAATTGTGACCCTGTCACCTTCAGACACCGTCTCAGGCGATGTTAACGTAACCGTTGAGCTTTCTTGATCGCCTGCAGAGGCATCATCCAAAATCGCACCGATACCAACGCCATCAGCAATGGTCGCGTTACCAGCAATGACTTCGGTAATGTCTAGCTCAAACGTTTCATCACCTTCCAGTACGTAATCATCAACAATTGGAATGGTAATTGTGATCTGAGTCGATCCGGCTGGAATGGTTGCTGTGCCGCTTAGAGAAGTATAGTCCTGCTGATCAGTCGCAGAACCATTTTGGGTAGTATAAGCAAAAGTAATGTCTTCAGAAGATGGGGAACTGAGGGTAATGGTAAATGTGATTGAGCCATCGCTTTCGCTGGCAGTTACATCATTGACACGAAGCTCTGGTATAACTTGTGCATCTTCATCTGGATAACTATCACGCAGCTCCTCGTCAAATGAACGAGAAACACCGATGGTTTCATATCCCGCTTCTGGATTTTCCTCGAGTGCGGTACGTGTCAGGATTTCAAAACGAACGCCATCTTCGCCATCTTCACCCGCTTGCGCGCCGGCCGCCGTTGCATCAGCGACTTGAGTCGGATCTTCACCCGCTAAGATCGCTTGTTGAATGGCTTCAACATCGGCATCAGCCGCATTCGTAACAGCTTGATCGACGGGGTACTCAGTTACATCCGTATAGGTTTCAAGTGACACAAGCCAGCTTTGACCGCCACCCAGTGCAACCTCTTGACCATTGGACATGCGTATTTCGATGGCCGCATCAGGGGATGTACGAACAACCTCATCCGCGAATAACTCATCGCCTAATGCCAGCAGACGTTCAGTGCCATCCGCTTTCAACGCATATACAAGACCTTTAATGTAAGTAACGGTACCAACAGCCGCAGCCATAACATTCCCTCAAAACATACTTTTACCAGAGAGATATACTATAGCCGCTTATTTGGCGAGAGTTGTATTGTACCGTGGGCCAATACAAGAAAAGTAAATTTATCAATTAAATCGGCTACTTACCGATTTTTATCATGCCATTGCTTTAATCTTCAGCTGATGCAGCTGCTTGTATAGAGCAATGAGTGCACTGTGGTCCTTAAGATTACCAAGATCCGCCTGAATAACCGGGCAATCATCAAACACCCCCTGCCCTTGAAGCTTATCTAACCCTAAAGAGACCATCTTAGAACCGTACACATCGTTTAGAACATGACGGATCTCATCAAACTCGACGTCAGCATATAAAGAAAGTTCTAAAAGCTGCTTCAACAAACGATACAAGGTGTAACGACTGCCTTCTGGCGAGGCGTTTTCAAGCAACCAATCACATTCTTGCAAGGCCTCTTCGTAACGTTCAAACACTAAATGAACAAGACAGAAAAACTCAGAAACCGAAAAGGTCTCGAAATAGCCCCCTTCATCTGGAAGCACTCCGAACAACCAGGCTAGATTAACCCCTCGATCCACTGGCGCTTTTTGAATGGCTTGCATTAATCCATCTAGTTGTTGTTCGGTGGCGGAGGATAGATCCCGAAAAGTAACAACATGGTCGATCAGAATATTGTTGTTATCGAACACTAGGGTTTCGACTGGGTAGATTTCAGACATGCCAGGCACAATAATCCGGCAGGCATACATGCCCAAATGATCAAAATCTGCAATGTAGATGTCCATATCCACTTTATGGATCAGATAGCACAGATGCTCAAACTCCGCTTGAGCATCGCCCTCTATATTCCATTTAACAAACGGATAATCGGGCTCATTAGAGAACAACTCCCAGGACACCAAGCCGCTCGAATCCAAAAGGTGCAGCTCTATGTTCGCTTGATCAGCCACCAACTGAAGATCAAATACCGGCCCATCGAGTGATTCAAGATCACTCCAATCACGGCCTTGGAACAGCTCTATCACAGCGCGTTCAAGGGCAATTTCAAATTTAGGATGTGCACCAAAACAAGCAATGCACCCTCCATTCTTTGGATTGAATACAGAAACATTCACTAAAGGAAACTTGCCACCTAAAGATGCATCCAGAACATAGACGATAAAACCTTTTTCCTTTAAGGCATCTAAGCTGGTTTGAATAGATGGATATTGTGCGAGCTCTTCATCCGGCACTTGCGGCAAAGTGATACCCGAAGAGAGGATGGTATTTTTGATATGTCGTTCAAAAATTTCTGATAACGCCTGCACCCTCGCCTCGTACCGATTGTTACCCGCAGACATACCGCTACATGCATACAGGTTACGAATGAGATTAACAGGGAACCAGACCGTATTCTCGGTTTTCTGATGATGAAAAGGCAGTGCACAAATACCGCGTTCTCGGTTAGATGAATTGACATCCACCAACATGGAGGCAACCAACGACTCATCCATATTGTAATGACTGATGGTCGCTTCATCCAATAGGCCATCCGGAAGTGCATCTTGATCCGTTGGAAACCACTTTTCATTGGGATAGTGAACAAAGTCCGCTTTGGCGATCTCTTCACCTAAATAGAAAGGCGCAAAAAAATAGTTACAGCTCAGTCTCTCTATGAAACCACCTAATGCACTGGCGCGCGCTGCTAATTCAGTACGCCCTTTACCCTGCGAATAGAGAAAAGGTCTTTCTTTATCTTGCAGACGAACAAACCACGCATTTGGTAATGGGTTACGCCATTCGATCTCCTCTAACTCAAACCCTTGCTGAGTTAATAAAGAGGTCATAGCCGCAATCGATTCTTCGACTGGCTTTGTTTTACCCAATATAGAGGTCATAGAGGCTTCTCACGTTCACTCAAACACTAACAGGCGCATACTATAACCTGTCACTGCTGATTCAACACCCTATGCACCACCAGCCCACCCTTTCTGATCACTGAATAACCAGAAAGAACACTTTAAAATCAAATGTTAACCAGAAATAGCTCATTTCGATTAAAAGTTTAAAAATGAGCAATTTATTTCACTTTTTTTGAAAAAGAAGCTTGACGACATACGGCAAGCTCACTAATATACGCGCCCATCAGGTTGAGCAACGATTCCTCGATAGCTCAGTTGGTAGAGCAGTAGACTGTTAATCTATTGGTCGCTGGTTCGAGTCCAGCTCGAGGAGCCAAACCTGATATGTGTCGGAGCATAGCGCAGCCTGGTAGCGCATCTGCTTTGGGAGCAGAGGGTCGCAGGTTCGAATCCTGCTGCTCCGACCATTTTAACATCGTTGTATCTCCCTTGTGTCGGAGCATAGCGCAGCCTGGTAGCGCATCTGCTTTGGGAGCAGAGGGTCGCAGGTTCGAATCCTGCTGCTCCGACCATTCTCTTCTTGCTTACTCATCTTTACTTTATTTCATATATCAGTTGAGTATTCAGCTGTATACTCCTGTTTTACATCATCAAAGCGTGCCTTATTAGGGTATTTCAGTATAAAATAACGCTTATATTCGTATATAGCGGCAGCGCAGTATCACCGCTCTTGGTTTTCTGTCAAAGGACTGGCTAAGTGATCACGTATTCCTTTCGAAGCGCTGTTAAGATTACTCTCTCGTTTTTAGCGCTTTTTCTATCCTTCAGCCTTTGCGCTGAACCTCTAACCCTTCAACTTCGTTGGCATCATCAAGCCCAGTTCATTGGCTACTACATTGCTAAAGAGAAAGGGTTTTATTCCTCCTTGAATATGGATGTCACTATTTTGGAGGGCAAGCCAGACACCCCACCCTGGCAGCAAATAGCCTCAGGTGAAGCAGATTTCGCGGTGGATAACAGCAATGCTTTTACCGCCTACCTTCAAGGAGCTGACCTTGTTGCATTGGCTGCTGTGTTACAGCACTCACCAAGTGCATTTTTGATCAAACAGAGCTCGGGCATACATACCCCTATAGACTTGGAAGGCAAACGGGTGATGAGCTTCTCCCAAAACCAAGATCCAGAACTCATCCTGCTACTCAAAAAGGAATCCGTTAACCTAGATAATATTCAGTGGGTAAATAGCAGCGGCGATCTTAATGATTTATTGGATGACAAGGTCGATGCTTTCAATGCCTACGTGAGTAATGAGCCCTATTTGCTGCAACAACGAAACACGCCTTATCAACTGATTTCACCGCGCCAATACGGCATCGATTTTTACAGCGACTTACTGATTACGAGCCGCTCCTTCGCGAAACACAATCCGGACTTAGTGGATAAATTTGTATCAGCCAGCTTAGAAGGCTGGAAATACGCCCTTGCCAACCCAGATGAAGCCCTTCAAATTTTGCATGAGAAGTATCAACCCACCAAATCGATTGATCATCTAAGATACGAATTTAATCTAACCCGCGAACACATCATGCCAGAGCTCGTCAGCATTGGGCATATCAACCCGACTCGGTTGAATAATATGCGCAAACAGATGACCCAATACGGCTTTATTGAAGATTCTCGGGATGTCACATCGTTTGTTTATGACACTAAACAGTCCATTCGCTGGAGTAATTGGCTTCCACTGATTTACGCCTTAGTTGCGGTTCTGCTGATCTTATTCGTATTCAGCTTTTACCTGATCTCTCTTAACCGGAAGCTAAAAAGCGAAATCCGTCACCGCATTTATACGGAAGATCAGCTCAAGTACATGGCCACGCACGACCCCCTGACCGGACTTGCCAACCGCTCTGCCCTAACATCCAAGCTCGATATGATTGTGAGCCTATCCAAACGCAACGCTGAAACCCCAGCCATACTCTACATTGATTTGGATGGCTTTAAAGAGATTAACGACACGCTCGGCCATGCCTCTGGTGACCAAGTATTAAGCCGATTTGCGAAGCGCACATTAACCATCCTTCGAGAGAGCGATGTGTTTGCGCGATTGGGCGGCGATGAGTTTGTGATCATCATGCCACATGCCGACCGCGCCGGGGCTCATCACCTAGCACGAAAAGTTCTTCAGCACTTAAACACCCCTTTTAAGCTTCGCAGCGGCGATCATAAAATCAGTGCCAGTATCGGGATTGCTATCTACGACAACTATCAAGAAACGGCGGATCAGTTTCTGATTCGAGCCGACCATGCGATGTATCACATTAAACGAAGTGGGAAGTCGGGGATCAGCTTAGCTCCAACCTTTAAAAGGAATGAGCCTAACCCGCAGATGAGTTGTGTGTAACTCTGTATGGCTCAATAGAAAAGCGTCTTCAAAAAAGTGCAACGGGCCAGTCCAACCCGCTGCACAATAGCACGCTTTACGCGAAGGCGTAGCCCAACATAATGAAGGCTAAAAAGGTAACGATGGCGCCAATAACCGCGTAAGGGATTTGGGTGATGGCATGTTGCATTGAAGTACAGCCTGAGCCCTGTGCCGACAGCACAGTGGAATCACTGAAGAAACACGCATGACTACCAAAAGCCGAGGCGGACAATAACGCACCAACGGTCAAAGGCATCGACATATCCATCGCTTGTGCCATAGGAATCACAATCGGCAAAGAAACCACAAACACGCCCCAACTGGACCCGGTTGCAAACACAACTGCGGCCATAATCGCAAACACTAAGGCCGGTAAAAACTCTTTGGAGAGATAAGGAGAGACAGAGTCGATGATGTACGGTGTCATGCCCAGCTGCTCATTCACATCCTTAAGCATAAAGCCCGCGCATACTACCGCGATCGGGTGCAGCATCACTTTGAAGCCGTCCAGCATCGAATCCACCATTTGCCCAAAGCTCAGTAGGTTCTGCCAGAAATACAACACCATCGTAAACAAGGACGCCGTGAGAGCACCGAGCAATAGATCAATCTCGTAATAGACACTTGCGCCCACCAATACTGCCATGGGCAACAAGAAATTAATCAAACCAACAAAGGGCGAAACCGATTTAATGCCAGACAGCAAAGCGAAAGCCCCCATGATTCCTAGATAGAACACCAGCCACCCACTGGTGCGTAGCACATCCGATGGGGCTCTTTGATTGAGCGTTTCTCCTGTTAGGGTTGGGTTATTACTCATGTATATAGACCTCTTAGTATTATCGTTATTGTGCAGCACGTTGCGGCCCTCTCTTGACGCCAGACTGCACAGTTAAGATCTTTTCTATAGGCCGAGTTTATCCCGCAAGTTGTAATAAAAAGCCCCCATTGCCGTGAGCGGTATACGGAATGTACGACCGCCTGGGAATGGGTATTGAGGTAATGAGGCAAACACATCAAAACGTTCGGCCTGCCCTTGAATGGCATCCGATAATACGCGACCGGCCAAGTGGGAGCTGGTAACACCGTGTCCACTGTATCCTTGTGCGTAATAGATGTTGTTGTGCTGCCCTACTCGGCCAAATTGCGGAAGACGCATCAGCGTCAGTAAGAAGTTGCCCGTCCAGGCAAACTCGACCTTTGTGCCCTTTAAATGCGGAAACGTTTTCAGCATTTTAGGCACAATCAAAGATTCAATTTTGCTCGGCTCGCGGGCGCCATAGGTCACACCGCCGCCGTACAGTAAGCGTCCGTCTCCAGAGATCCGGTAGTAATCGAGCAGATAGTTACAATCCTCGACACACTGACCTTTAGGCAGCAATACGTCCTGTACCTCTTTGGATAGAGGTTCGGTGGCGATGACCTGCGTGCCACACGGCATCGCTTTGGATTGCAGTTTGGGAATCAAATCCCCCAGATAAGCATTACCGGCGACCACAACGAACGAGGCCGTCACTTGACCTTGATCCGTATGGACGATCGCTTTTTCGCCTTCCTCAACCCGTGTTACGGGCGAGCCTTCAAAGATACGCCCCCCCAGAGATTCAATCGCATCGGCCTCACCCAACGTAAGATTGAGTGGATGGAAGTGGCCACCTGAGTGATCCATCAAAGCGCCGGTATAACGGTCCGTGCCGATGTACTCTTGAACTGTGTTTTCATCCAGCAGCTCAAGGTTTTCGTGGCCGTGCGCTTCCCAAAGTGCCTTTTTGGAGATCAACTCGTTTAATTGTTTTTTGTTGCACGCGGCAAATATACCGCCGTCTTTTAAATCACACTGGATGTTGTACTGATCCACCAAGCGTCGAATGATGCGTCTGCCTTCGAACGCCATTTTTCCCATCGCTTGTCCGGTCTCTTTGCCGTAGTGTTTTTCAATAAAATCGATGTCACGGCTGTAACTGTGGACGATTTGCCCACCGTTACGGCCGGATGCGCCAAAGCCAATTCGAGTGGCTTCGAGCACCACCACCGAGAAGCCGGCTTCACACAGATGAAGCGCCGTTGAAAGACCGGTAAAGCCTGCACCAATAACGCAGACATCAGCCTCAATGGACTGATCCAACACCGGACGCACCGTTTTACGGTTGGCCGATGCGGCATAGTAAGAAGTGGTATGAGATTGCAATGGCATACTATTTCCTGTCATAAATGGCCAGAAGGAAAATCCCGTTATTTGTTGTCTTTTTTCGTGATCGTGGTCTTAACGGTCTGTATTTAAGATACGATTGCGACAACTCGGCGGGATATACCTACCCGGGTATATTTTTGATTCGATGTCGTTTTTAGATAAGCGACATCCCCTAATCACCACAAAAAAACCCGCTGAAACAGCGGGCTTTCAACGTTATTTAACCAATGAGTTACGCTGCACGTTTCTTTAAAAAAGCGGCTAACCAGCGCCCTACCGCATTGGATTGCGCGTCGGTTTTATCATCCAATGTCTGAAGCTGTTGATCGGTTAACGCCTCGGGAAACGACTCCCCTTTTTTGTGCTCCAGCAAGGTGCGCTCAAACCGGGTTAAAAACTCCGGATGCGCCTGAAAACTGGCCATCTGATCGCCGTACCTGAGCGCCGCAAACGGGCAAAAATCGGAATAAGCTACCACACTTGATTGCTCTGGTTGACTGAGCACCTGATACTGGTGAACCGCGTTCAAACTTAATGTTTGCCCAAGCTCACTTTTGATCTCTGGTTCATCAAGCTGATAAGTATGAACGCCCAATCCCCACCCTTTCGGTGCAGGGCCAACATCAGCCCCCATCACTTGAGCCATAATTTGATGGCCAAAACAGATGCCAATCAGCGGTTTATTTTGCTCTCGGATGGTGTGGATCAACGTGCGCAATGTCGCAATCCACTCATAGTTATCATCCACATTGTGGCGAGAGCCGGTTATCGCCCACGCATCGCACAAATCAACCGACCGTGGAAACACTCCGTGTTCCACTTCAAACACCTCAAATTCAAGGGTGCTATCGGCTTTACTGAGCAGATTGATCAGCATCTGTGCATAACTGCCAAAAAAAGGCTTTAGGGCCGGTGGTGTGTCACCTGCCGCTAAAATACCTACTTTCATGACCTTCACCTCGTAACAATCGACTTATAGGAAGCCTAGGTAAGATTCGTATTCAATGTCCGAGATCTGCTCGTGCAGTTTTCGAAGCTCTTGACGCTTTGCGGCCACAAACACACGGATGAACTCTTCACCTAAGTACTCTTTGAGTACCTTGCTTCGGTTGAATCGATCGGTCGCTTCATCCCATTTGTTGGGCAGCACCAGTGCATCACTGAACTCTTCACTGTAGGCATCGCCTTCAAGGTTATCCGGCGGTGTAAGCTTGTTCTCGATGCCGTACAAAGCCCCTGCAAGAATGGTGGCCAACACCAAATACGGGTTGGCATCCGCCCCCGCAACACGGTGCTCGATGCGGCGCGCTACCGGCGGGCTATCCGGTACACGGATGGCAACGGTGCGGTTCTCGTAACCCCAGCTCGCAAACGTCGGCGCATGTGCGCCTACCATGAAGCGGCGGTATGAATTCATGTGGGGTGCGAACGCCAGCATGCTTTCTGGCATCGTTTTCATCAGGCCACCGATGGCATGCAATAGCATGTCTGTGCCCTCTTCACCGCCATTGTCGAATACGTTATCGCCTTGTTCGTTCAGCAAACTAAAGTGCACATGGAAACCGTTACCGCTTTTGTTGGCATAAGGCTTCGCCATAAAGGTGGCGCAATAGTTGTGTTTGCGCGCAAGACCACGGACTAAGCGCTTGAACATGATGGCTTGATCACCGGCCAGCATAGGGTCAGGCACGTGGTTTAGGTTGATCTCAAACTGACCAGGGCCCAGTTCCGACACGATGGTATCGGCTGGCACGCCCTGAAGATCACACACGGCACGCACTTCGGAGAAGAAGCTAGAAAGACCGTCCATCTCATCGATCGAGTAGCAATCGGTTTCAGATAAACGTCGACCGTGCCCTTCAACCAACACGGGTGGTTTAGGTCGTTGAGTCTCTTCGGACTTACCGTCCATCAAATAGAACTCAAGCTCGGTAGCAACCACAGGCGTTAAGCCCATCGCTTTGTAGCGATCCACCACCGATTTCAGTACTTGGCGTGGGTCGGCTAAAAACGGCGTATCGTCTGGGTTATACATCATCGCCATCATTTGATAACGATCATTTTCAGCCCATGGCACAGAAACGGGGTCGTCGTGAACGGGTTTGCAAATACCATCGCTGTCACCGGTTTCAAACACCAGTCCGTTTTCGAGCACATCGTCACCCCAAAAATCGAAACCAATCACTGACCGCGGCAGCTTCACACCCTCTTTTTGAATTTTACGTAATGCCGAGTAAGGCATACGTTTACCACGTAAATTACCGTTAAGGTCGGTAATAAACAGGTCCAGCTCTTTTTCTGCTTCAGAATACATAGAACGTCTCTCTCGCTGCCTGAATCCATTCTTTTGATGCGTGATCAGTTGCAAAACGTCACGACAGTCTGTTTTATATCGGCAGTCAGCTAAATAGGCACAGAGTGTGATGGATTCTTATTGCTCATTGTGAGCAAACTTTAGGTACTCTGTGTTAACACAATTTCGTTTCTTGGTGACCATGGATAAAACATCACCCATACACATCACATTAACCGAGCGCGAGCCGTCTGTAACTATCACCCAGTGGGTATATCTGCAATTGCGGACGGCTGTGATGCAGGGTGAGATCTTGCCTGGGCGCGCACTGACCATCCGCGAACTGGCTGCCCTGTTAGGGGTGAGCAACATGCCAGTGCGCGAAGCACTTCGACAGCTTGGTGCCGAACAAGCGTTGAAGATTCGCGAAACCCGTCGAGTCATGGTGCCCAAAATGACGCGAGCTAAATTCGATGAGCTTTGCAAAGCCCGCATCGCTTTAGAAACCCACGCCGCCGAACGCTCACTGCCTTTCATTACACGGGATACACTGGCCGAGCTGATTAATATTGATCAACACATAGACCAAGCCCAAGCACAAAAACAATGGCAAGACGCCAACCGGTTAAATCAGCACTTTCATCGAACCTTATATCAGGCCAATCCTAACCCCGTTATGTTGCCCTTGATCGAGAGCGTTTGGTTACAACTTGGTCCATTCATGCGTTTAGCACAAAACCAATTACAATCGCATTACGAAACCGATCACCACCACGAAGCCTTGAGTGCCATTCGCGATAACGACGCAACAGGCCTCAAGCACGCCATCGAATTAGACATCCACGAAGGCTTGGCGTTAGCAAACAGCCCCGAATTTCTTAACTGTTTAACACAGTAATCGCTCTTTTCAGCACACTTTTGGATCGCATCCCTACTAGGGGGTAATTGACTTACCCTTTTTGTGATCACATTATTAAATTTTGTGATCACAAAAATAATCAGGATGACGATCATGCCAAGCGACGCCCGACATAACGAGTTCTCTTTGCACCAAGCATGGGATGCTGACCACCATATTCACCCGTTTACCAACACCAAAAGCCTGAACAACAAAGGCGCTCGGGTGATTACACGTGGGGAAGGCGTGTATGTTTGGGATGAGCAAGGACAACAAATATTGGATGGGATGGCCGGTCTTTGGTGCGTTAACATGGGGTACAGCCAACCCAGCTTGATTGCAGCGGCACATGAGCAACTGAACACCCTGCCCTTTTACAACACCTTTTTCAGACCACTCATCCGCCCCCGCTGATCATTACCCGCGATGAAATGGACTTGTTGTGCGAGCGCGCTCGCCTGTGTTTCGACTTGCCCCTTAAATCACTGAATTTGTAATTGTTGTTAACCCATAGCAGTTGTACCCACATGAGTAGCTTTACACCCAAATCGATCGCAACCTTGATCGATCAGGTTCGGGAAACGGACTTCCCCACCGCATTGATTGAGTTTCTAGCCACGGTTTGCCAGTTTGATACCGCACTGATCGTCACCTATAAAAAGGCGTTCAAGCCCATCATGCTGTTCCCGGTCGAGCCGGCCGAGGTCAGCCCGACCCTCACGCAGTACATCAACCAATACTATGTGCTGGATCCGCTGTTCAATGCGATCCAATCTAAGGATGTGGATCTGGTCAGCCGCATGTCGGATTTAGCGCCAGATTCTTTCGAGACGACTGAGTACTTTTTAAGCTGCTATAAAAACTTTGATCTGATCGATGAGATCAACATCGTCGCGCGCTTAACCCAAAGTGTGACCTGCTGCATTACCTTGGGGCGATTGTCTGATTCAGGGCCTGTCGCCCAATCGATATTGGATGAGCTTCACGCGATACAACCGGTGATCGAATCCTTAATGAAGCAGTTTTGGTTTCATCGCTCGGGGGATTATGTTCAGTTCGAGCAATCAGACACCGCAATGAACGCCGCCTTAGATTCCTTTGGTGAAGATCAGCTAACCAAGCGTGAGCGTGAAATTGCCCGACTGATTTTAAAGGGCCACTCCTCCAAATCCATCGCAAAGCTGTTGCACATCAGCCTTGGAACCGTGAAGGTTCACCGTAAAAACATCCACACCAAACTGGATACCTCCAGCAATTCGGATATTTTTACCCTCTTTTTAGAGCACTTAAACCAAGTCGATGCCACACCCTAAACGAAACTACTCCGTCAGCGCACAAAAAAGGCCGGTCAATGACCGGCCTAACAGGGTAACTACCCTCTATCAGAATCGTTACAAACGGATAAACACGTTTTTCACGTCGGTGTATTTTTCAAGGGCGTGTAAGGACTTATCGCGACCATTACCAGACTGCTTTACGCCGCCAAAGGGTACGGTCGAATCCCCTTCACCCCAAGTGTTGATCCACACCATGCCACTCTCGACCGCTTGGCTGACCCGATGAGCACGCGAGAGGTTATCAGTCCAGATTGCGGCCGCAAGGCCATAACGAGAGTCATTGGCCATCTCGATCGCTTCCTCTTCGGTTTCAAACTCCATCACCGCCAATACAGGGCCAAAAATTTCTTCTTTAACAGCCGTCATACCATGATGAGCGCCATTGATGATGGTTGGTTTGGCATAAAACCCATTACCCTCTTGGTACTCGGGGTAGCCGCCATGGAGAATCTCCCCCCCCTCTTCAATGGCCTGAGCAACATAGTGCTGAACGGTTTCAAGCTGCGCTTTGTCCACCATCGGTCCCATCGTGGTTGCCGGGTCTAATGGGTCGCCCGCTTTAAAGTTGGCGGCCGCTTTCACCAAGGCGTTTAAGAATTGATCCTTAATGCCCTTTTGCAAATACAGGCGTGAACAGGCGATGCACACTTCGCCTTGGTTGGAGAAAATCGCATAAGCTGAGGTGGCCGCCGCTTTTTCAATGTTCGCATCGTCAAATACGATATTGGGTGATTTGCCGCCCGCCTCAAGCCATACACGCTTCATGTTGGACTGCCCGGCGTAGGTCATTAACATACCCGCCACCTTAGTGGAGCCCGTGAAGGCCAACACATCCACATCCATATGCAGTGCCAACGCCTTACCGGCCACATGACCAAAGCCTGGCACCACATTAAAGACGCCATCCGGTAGGCCTGCTTCGGCTGCAAGCTTCGCTAAGCGAAGCACACTCAAAACCGCCTTCTCAGATGGCTTTAATACCACAGAGTTACCCATCGCAATGGCTGGCATGATTTTCCAGCAGGCCATCAACAAGGGATAGTTCCAAGGGGTAATCGCACCCACTACCCCAACAGGTGAATGACTGATCATTGCGAGTTTATCGTGAGAAGTTGGGGCAATTTCGCCGTAGACTTTATCGATTGATTCAGCCGTCCAACGAATGCAATCGATGGCATCGGGTAGATCGATGCTCATCATTTCCGAGATTGGCTTACCCATCTCAAGGGTATCTAAGAGTGCGAACTCCTCTTGGTGTTGCTCCAAAAGGTCAGCCCACTTAAGCATCACACGCTTACGATCACCAGGAGCCATTTTTGACCAAGCACCGGCTTTAAAGACCGTGCGGGCGGCTTTGACCGCTAGGTCGATGTCGGCTTCATCACACTCAGCGACCTGACATAACGTCTGCTCGGTGGTTGGGTTGACGGTCGCAAACACCTGTCCGCTTTGCGCATCTTGATATTGGCCGTTGATATAAGCTTGGCCCGTTAAAGCCAAGGACTGACTGTGTGCCACCCATTGCTGATGTGATTTCATGGAGCATCCCCTTTTATCGAATCTGCTTACGATACTTCGCTCTGTACCGTTTGCCTATATCCCCTAATTGGTAGGAGGATGTGGGCGTGTGTCGATAAGAAAACACGCCCAAGGGGAAAGTTTGATGAAGAGAAAGCAATTAATAACGGACGATGATTTTGCCATTATTGCACTTGCGGGGTCAGCGTGATGATGCGGTCACAGACCGAATCGAGCCAAGCCAAATCGTGACTCACCACCATGACGGCGCATTGGTGCTCTTTGGATTGTTGCACCAACAGCTTTGAGACCTCTCGAGAGGTTTCTGGGTCCAAGCGTGATGTGGGCTCATCCGCAAAGAGGAAGACGGGCTTGAGTAATAGCGCTCGTAGCAAACAAAAGCGCTGTAACTCACCACCGGATACCGCTTGCGCCGTGCGATCCAGAATAGACTCCGATAAGCCAAGGGCAGACAGCATTGCCGGGACGTTTGAGTCATCCAGCTGATGCCGCTTCACTACGTCGTTTAGTAATGTCCGCAAAGTCACATGATCGGCCACAGAGGAGACAGGGTCTTGGTAGAGCTTGGTCCATTGGTACGGCTTAGATGGCACACACGCCTCGATCTGTCCTTTTGAAGGACAAAGGCCCAACAAAGAATCACCCAAGGTGCTTTTACCACAACCACTGTCGCCCACGACCCCTAAGATCTCACCTTGATGCAAGGTAAAAGAGATCCCTTGCTGCAGGGTACGACCACCTCGGGCCAGGGTTAGATCATTCACACGCACGACGGGACGATCAAACGTTTGGGGGCTTGAAACCTTGGGTTTTCGATGCGCCTGTATCAGAGATTGAGTAAACGGGTCTTGAGGGTGATCAAGTACCGCATCTGCGCTCCCTTGCTCAATGATCTTACCGGCCCGCATCACCCAGACTTGACCACCCACTTGTCGGGCCACATCAATGTCGTGCGTGATGGTGATCAATGCCCCACCTTCGGTTTGCTCGATCAATTGGCGTACCGCTTGATCTCTTCGCGAGACATCCAAACCTTTGGTGGGCTCATCCGCTAACAATAAGCTTGCACCACCGGCCATAGCGCAGCGAATCGCCACCCGCTGCGCCATACCGCCTGACAGCTCACGTACGCGCTTATCTTCGGCGCCTTTAAGCCCCAATTCGGTAAAGGCACTGCGAGCCGACTGCTCCGCCACCGAAGGTCGCTCGCCTTTGACCCAGCGAAAGGTCTGGGCAAGCTGACGCTTCACCGGCATGAGTGGGTCTAACGATTTCCAAGGCTCTTGCGGTAACACGCTGATGGTATGCCCCCACAGCGGTTGCTGGGCAGCTTTTCCATTTGGGTGATTCAACTCGATGCGTTGCCCATCAATCCAAAGAGCGCCTTCCGCCCTAAGGTTTTTGGGGAGTGTGCCCATCATCGCCTGCATCAACAGGCTTTTACCTGAGCCCGTTTCACCCAAAAGAGTTAAACGTGCATTGCGCGGCAATTCAAAGGTGATCGGCTCCACTAAGCACTGATCTTGATGCCAAACCGATAGCTGCTCGACACGAATCATCGCGTGCTGCTGAATAGGTGCGTTCATGCCGCTCTCCTTTGCATCAATTGTTGCGTCGAGTGCTCAAGCACCACCGAGCGTTTAGGCTGGGCAATCATATGGCAAGCCAATACGATTAACGTCAGCGTGACCAAGGGCGCTATCAATAACCAAGGGGCATCACTGTAATAGGGAAACTGCTCTACGATCATTAACCCAAGCTCGGCACGCGGTGGCTGAATGCCCACGTAGATAAACCCAAGTGACGCCATCATCATGATGGCTGCAGCAGCACCAAACGCCGCTAAAGTGCGTACCTGAGGCGCAATCGCCGGCCAAAGGTGACGAGCAAAGCAGTAGCCATACCCAAAGCCCATCAAGCGAGAAGACTCCATCGCAGGCGAAGATTTCACCTTAAAGGCTTGCACTCGTACCATGCGGTAAAACTCAACCCACTGCACTAAGGCGATACCGATGTACATCATTAAAAACGAGCCTGGGACAATCGCCGATAAGATCAGCACCAAGACCAAGCCCGGCAAGGCCACGATCAAACTGAGTACAAAGCCCATGACCCGATCAATCCATCGAGGCCCCCAACCGGCCATAACCCCTAACGTGATGCCTAACGATGAAGCGGTTAACACACTCACCAAAGCCATCAGCAACGAGAGACGTAGTGCTTCGGCAAGACGCAACCACACCTCGCGACCATACCCATCGGTACCCAGCCAAAATTCCGAGCTTGGGGGTAACAGAAAATTAGATAAGTCCTGTTGGTCACTGCTGCTTCCGGACATGGGCACCCAAATCGCATAGATGCTCAGCACCGCTAAAATGAACACACCGCCCCACATGGGCAGATGTAATTGACGAAGACGCTGCATCATTACGCGGCCTCCTGAGTACTTGGGTCGATAAAGTAACAAGCAATGTCCACCAGCGTATTCAACGCCACAAACAAGATGCCCATTAATAATGCCGCGCCCTGTATAACGGGGATGTCTCGTGCAAAAACGGCGTGCGCCAAGCCATGCCCAAGTCCAGGCCAGGAGAACAGGGACTCAATCATCACCATCCCCTCCATAACAACCACAAGTTGGATGCCCACAAAGGTAATCACCGGAAGCGCGATGTTACGTACTCCGTGATGCATAAAGGCGCGGGATTCGCTCAAGCCTTTGGTACGCGCAAATTGATAAAAAGGTGCTCGCACTACTTCATGGGTGCGTTCTCGCACAATGCGGTTGGTGACAGCGGCCAAGCTCACGGCGAGCGTGATCATCGGCAAGACTAAGTAGATCGGCCCCTCTGCCCCGGCAACGGGGAACAACGGAATCTCAATCGCAAACAGGATGATCGCAACCACACCCAGCACAAAGAGTGGCGTGGCTCTGACACCTGCTGAACCGAGAACGGATAGGTGATCCACCCAAGGGACTCGAGCACTCAAAACGCCCATTGGGATCGCGATCACCAATGAGAGCAACATCGCGGTGATCGCCAGCACCAGTGAATGCCCCATCATGGCACCCAACTCATCCATCACTGGCATGCCGTTCACCAATGAACGACCTAAGTTGCCGGTGACAAGATCGGAGAACCACTGGAAATAAGCGGACCAAGCAGACCCGTCAAGGTTAAGCTCTTGACGGACTTGATCCGCGGCGTAGGCATCCACATTGTCTTGACCGTAACGGCTAGCGGCAATGCGGTACGCCATATCGCCCGGCAGCGCGCGCATCAGCAGGAAGGTAAGCGTACCTACCCCCCATGCAACGGCTGCCATCTGAAGTAGACGGCGCAGCAAGAGTGCTCTCATGGTTTAGCCCATTTAAGCTCATTCAAGTAGTAGGTGCGCTCGTACGGGTCTAACTTAAAGCCCGCTAAGCGTTTGCTGACCGCAACGTTTTGAGTGTAGGCCGCAACTGGAATCAACGGACGCTCATCATAGACCGCTTGCATAAAGGTCTGAGCCAGCGTGTTGTACTCATTATCATCCGTGGTTTGGGTCAGCGTCGTAATCCACTTTTGGGCTTGGCTTTGCCAATCCATCGCCCCCCAATCACCACCACGCTCGCCACCAAAGTCGAGACGGAACACCTCAACTGGGTCTGCGACAAAACCGTAGTTACGCGCGATCAACGCCATCTCCAGCGAGCCGTCTTCGTGACCGGCCGGAATCGCACTGGAGTTGGTGATCGCCACTTTGACATCAACGCCAATCTGCTTCCATTGGTTCTGTAACGCCGTCGCGACATTGGTTAACTCTGGACGATCCGCATAGGTGATCAAATTCAAGGTCAGGACTTGCCCCTCTTTTTCCATCCAGCCATCACCGTTCAGTGACCAACCGGCTTCAGCCAGTAAGGCTTTGGCTTTTTCAGGGTTTTTAGCCTCTACTTGGGTATCCAAACGCCAGCGCTCATAGGACTTTGGCAAAAGCTGATCCGTTTCGGCACCCGGTGTACGCAGGATCGCGCGGGCAATCCCGGCTCGGTCTATGGCATCACTTAAAGCGTTTCGAACCTTCGCATCGCCTAAAATTGCATGCCCTGAATTGAGCTTAACGACCAAAGTACGTGGCAACGCCACGCTATGAACCGCCACGTTCGGTAAACGCGACAACACAGGAATACTCGCGGGGTCTAGGTTGAAAACAATATCAGCTTGGCCACTTCGTGCTTGTAGCGTGCGGCTCTCGGCACGATGACTGGTGAGGTATTTTGCGTACTCAATGTCGGCTTTTTCACCCCAGTATTGATCAAATCGCTTCACCAGAATCGAATGCGGTGGCTCAAACGACTCCACTTGATAAGGGCCAGTGCCCGCAAGCTCGTGTGCGATGTCGTTTTTTAAGCTGTTAGGAGAGACAACCGCACTGGAGTAATGCGCCAGTACCGCGCCAAAAGAGCGGGAAGGCTTGTCCAACGAGATCACCAAGGTGTAAGCATCTGGGGCATTGATATCAATCACGCCAGCACGTGCGATGGGGCCTGGTTTCGTCATGGCGTATTCCAAGCTGTCTTTCACCGCTTGTGCGGTCAGCGGAGTGCCATCGTGGAAGCTAACCTCTTTTTTCAAGATAAGCGTCCATACTTGGCCGTCACCCGATACTTCCCACGCATTGGCTAAACCAGGCTGCAAATGACCTTCGGCATCAACATCGATCAGGGTTTCAAGCACCTGTAAGCGCGTCAAGATATACCCTTGCTGACTCGGTTCCAGTGACGTCATTTCAAACGGGCTGGTGATGCGAACGGTATTTTCAGTAGTGGATTCGGCGAAAGCGACGGAAGAAAACCCCATCAAAGCGACAAGGGCGGAACGGGTGAACATTGATTTCATATCATTTCCTTATATAAAGCATGTTATACAATAACATAACTAATATTATAAATGATATTCATTTTCAGTTTTATGACGGCGCCATAGAAAGACTCTTGAAAGCCCGAATTTATCCCAAAAGTGAGAGATCTTTTAAAAAGACCGGCGTATAGTGAGCCCGTAATTGAACGTCATTAACGCGTATTATATGAGTTCATCATTACGTGAATATTGAAATCACTCTTCGCTTGCTGGCCCTTCCGGTACTTTGGATGGGGGTTGTACAGCTGTTCTTCGCGGTACTCTCTTTAGTTATTTTTCATGATGGTCAAGTCTGGCATTTTCTTGACCCCGCGCTTGCGATGTTATTTTTTGGCATCGCGACCTTTATCAAGGTCAATAAGGGAGATCTCTCCAAGGCGGGCTACCGAGACGCCTTAGTGTTTGCAACGGCCACCTGGTTGATTGCAGGCTTACTTGGCGCCTTCCCCATCATGACCATCACCCACATCAGTTACACGGACGCGGTATTTGAGTCCATCAGCGCTTTAACCACCACCGGTGCCACGGTGTTATCGGGGCTTGATTACCTGCCGAAATCCTTTTTGATGTACCGTCAGTTTCTTCAATGGATGGGCGGCTTAGGGATTGTGATCTTTGTTGTTGCCGTGCTCCCGATGCTGAACGTGGGCGGGATGAAGCTCCTTAAGGCTGAAACACCAGGCCCCATCAAAGACGATAAGGTATCACCACGGGTATTTAATACGGCCCACCGTTTGTGGGGGGTCTACATCGGCATCACGTTGATGTGCGCGCTGGCTTACTACATTGGCGGTATGAGTCTGTTCGATGCCATTGCTCATAGCCTTACAACGGTTTCAACCGGCGGATTTTCAACCCATGACGCCAGTATGTGGTACTACGAAAGTCATCTTCTGCTGTGGATCAGCAATCTGTTTATGCTATTGGGCGCGATCAATTTTGGGCTGCATTTTAGAGTGGTTTCTAAAGGTCAGGTTAAGGGCTATTGGCAAGATGAAGAAGCCCGTGCTTTTTTGATCATCGTATTATCTTTATCCCTTGGGCTTGCGCTCTTTTTATTGAAGACGGACGTTTACTCTGCCCTACCCGAATCCTTCAGTTTTTCGGCGTTTCATATCATATCCTTCATTACCAGCACCGGGTTTGGCGCAGCAGATTTTGGCCATTGGCCTGCCGCCGCGGCCTTCCTGCTGGTGTTTACCGGCTATTTGGGGGGCTGTGCAGGCTCCACCGCCGGCGGAAATAAGATTATCCGCATTGTTCTGACTCTAAAGATGATTGGCATGAACTTTAAACAGCTGATGCATCCGCACGGTGTCTTCACCATCAAATACCAAGGGCACCCGGTCAATTCCGATGTGCGCGATGCGGTGATGTCCTTTATGTTTTTTGCGGCCGGTGCCTCTATGCTGATTACGCTTTTGCTGATGTCTACCGGCCTTGATTATTGGTCGGCATTTACTGCGGTAGCGGCGTGTGTGAACGTACTCGGCCCAGGATTTGGCGAGGTAGGTTCTAACTTTGAACCCATTACCGATGCCGGAACCTGGTTACTGTCCGGCACCATGATTTTGGGTCGGCTTGAGTACTTCACAGTGCTGGCGTTGTTCTCACCGGCATTTTGGCGAGGCTGATATCAGCTGAATTCATAGCAAGGAAGACACCTTTATATATTCATATTGAATAATAACCATTATCATTTACATAGATAAAAACAGTATGGAGATGACAATGGGATCACTCAGCTACTTCCTAAAGCAATGTCGACCCGCCAGTTCATTGCCCTCAACATCCAGTGAGCAAACTCGCACGTCTCGGGACGTTGATCAGGCGATCTACTATCTATTGCCTACCCTCAAACTCAGTTACACCAGCGTTTCTGGTAAAGTCGCACTGGAAAGCGTTAACCGCCACGCCATAGAGGAGCAGATCAAAAGCATTGAAGCCGACCCATGCAGCCCCTTTGCTCGGATGCGTAACCCACATGGTTTTTTTGAGCCATTTTGTTTAAAGCTGTGTGGGGTACAGTGGCAAAGAAACGCCGGAGCTGTTCGCATTCGCGCTCTGCCGGATGCTGCCTCTGTTCGTTTTATCAGTATCGATGGGCAACGGTTTGAAGCGCAGTTTTTGCATCACTACCCCGACCAACCCCGAGACGATGGCACCTGCTGTATGTTGGAGCCCTCGCTGCTTGGACTGGCCCGGCCTCGAGTTGTGCACGAATCGTTGGATCAGTTTTTCAGAGAGATTGCCCTTAACAACCAAACCAGTCTGAATCATTTCGGTCGCCAGCAACTGTTGGGTGCCGATCATTTTTCCGAAATCTTTTCGGCCCACGAACAAGCGCATATCCAACCCCTTCTGGATGCCTTGCAACCAGGCCTTACTTCTTCGAAAGAGTTGTAACGGCCTACCCTTTTAGTCGAACACCGCACCCAGTCGTAGAGATACGCTATTCACTGGGTGCGGTTTTGATATAGAATTGATAACGATTTGCATTAGCTTTATTGCTTGGAGAGAGTATGTTGCTGGACGTTTATCTGATTCGGGGACGTGGTGAAGATGGCCACAAATTTCAATTAGCGCTGGTACGAAACACCGATGGGCATTATTACCAAGGTGAGTACGACCCTGCCACACAATACTCCACCCTCGATGAGCTAAGAGCGACCCTATCCGAAATGGTGAATGTGCCCGTTGCGGAACTCACGTTGAATGAGCTTAATCTGTAAGTCAGTCAAACCCGAGGTGTGAATGTAAGCACACCTACAAAGAAGGGATCCGAAGATCCCTTTTTTAGTCACCTTTATAAGATCCACAAAATGTAGAACCCTGCACAAAAATACAGCACAGTGACCGCAATGCAACCGGCCATGAAAACACGGTTTATACCCGGAATTTTGACGTAGTCGGTACCAATCTGCCATCCCGCCAATACGGAGTTCAGCGCGACTAAAATGAGCGTAAGACTCGTGTATAGTTTGAACCAGAGTGGGTCAAATAGGTTCTTCCAGCTGGCGTAATCGGCTTGATCCATAAACAGAACCGAGAGGATAAATACCAAGCCCCACAAGCAGATCGACAGATTTGAGATGCGCTGCAGTAACCATTCGCGTGTGCCACTGCGTGCTTTCTCGGCGGCGGTCATGCCCATACCCAAATCCCCCATACTAGGCTTAAGAAAACGCCCACACCGATGGCGGCCGCGGAGATCTTCATACCGCTTTCGAGCTCTTCAAAGTGGCCCATGTCTTGAATCACATGCTTCAGCGTAGCTGCTACGTAGTAGCCAAACGCCGTTAATAGGCCCCAAGCGATAAACTGCCCAAAGAAGTTATCGGTCACCAGCGTGTGTAGGGTGTTGAACCCCTCTTCACTGCTTAATGAAACAATTAGGGCTGGGATAAAAAACGCCAAACCCACCCACAGCACCACCGCCGAAACACGGTGCAAAATGGATGCTTTAGCGGTGATCGGCAACCGGATCGTCTTAAGATCCAAATTGACCGGTCGTTGCTTGCTCATAGCATTACTCCAACAGGTTCAACAAAATAGCTACAAAATGATAATGCAATTGATATAGATTTGCATTAACGATAAAGTCGTAAGCCCATTTATAATCGCGACTGATTCAATGACATCACTGACCATTCGCACAGACTTAAGCCAGTACCCACGTGATCCGCTGATCAAACTCTACTTGAGCGCGTTCCAACATACCCCTATGGCTAAAATCTTAGGTCCCCAACGCGCTTATCAGTTGTTGGATTCCACGCTTTGCCAAGACTACGCCATGGGGGCTTTTTACGACGACCAGTTGATTGGGCTCGCAGGTTTTCAAACCCCAGAAGGCAGTTTTACTGGCGCAGCCACGCCCCAGATGCTTAAACAGCAGTTAGGCACCATCACTTATTGTCGTCTTGCTTGGTTAAGTCGAACAGAGCATCGCGCATTTAACCAAGGCGAGCTATTACACAATGGGTTAGTGGTGGCGAAAGAGTGGCGAAATCAAGGCGTTGGCCGACGCTTGTTAACGGAGTTCACGCAACTTTGCAAAGCGCATCAATGCCATTGCTTACGTTTGGAGGTAGAGCGCAACAACCTAAGTGCGTGCGCTCTTTATCACTCCATCGGTTACATCGAAGAGGCTTGCCATCCAAAGCGGGATCAACAGGTCGTCACCATGCGCCGTTACTTACCCAACTAACCTATTGTTTATCGATCGCTTAGCGGTGCGCCAGCGCATCTTCAGGCTTACACAGGGCGATGCGGTCTTTCTCTTCATCGAGTACCTCTTGCGGGAACTGGCTCATAAAGCAGCAGCATACCCCTTCACCAATCATGGTGCGCGGCCCCAATGGGTGCGCGATGTGCTTGTAGACCCCATGCGAGTGGCCATGTCCGTGATCATGCCCGTGGTGGTGACTGTGAGAATGCCCATGCGAATGACTGTGGGCGTGATCATGCGTGTGGCTGTGATCGTGCGAATGCTCGTGGCCATGTGAATGATCATGATTATCATGCGAGTGCCCTTCCTCCGCATGCGGGTCAAACTCCGCATGGTGGTGGTGCACATCGACCTCGCCCGCCGCTAAGCGACGCTGGAAGGATTCCATCAAGGTTTCATCGCCCGTAGGCTCGCCATCGAGGATCTCACGCACACGCACCTCGAACGCATCGATCACCTTCTCGTGATCGTTCAGGTATGGCGTTTTGATCAACTCAACGTCTGAGTTTTCAGCCGCCACTTTGTCCACGTAACCGAAGATGCGCTTAATCAGACGGCCAGTAAATAAGAAATACGGCGCCACCACGATCTTTTTAAAGCCAAGCTTCATTAAACGCTCAAGCCCCACACCCACAGACGGATAGGTCACACCGGAATAAACGATATCGGCCCAACCAAAGCCCATGTTCTCATTCACAATACGCGTCAGTTTTGCCGCTTCTGCGTTCGCGTAAGTATCGGAAGTGCCTCGCCCGACCACCACCAGCATGGTGTCGTATAGGCTGTCCGGCGGGTTGTTTGGATCAAGTCCCAGTGATTCGTAGATGCGTGCTTGGAAGGCATCAATCATGGCCGGATGCAAACCAAGCTCCTGCCCATAGTGGACAGACATCCCTTCGTTTTTCTCGGCGTAGGTGGTCAGCACCGATGGGATATCGTTCTTAGCATGCGTTGCAGCAAAGAGCATCCCCGGGACCGCGTAAATCTCATCCACGCCCTGCTCTTTCAGCGAGTTTAGCCCCATGTGAATGTTCGGCGCTGAAAACTCTAAAAAACCGTACTCGACCGGCATCTCCGGGAAGCGTTTTTTTAAGCCTTCGGCTACGCGACTGAACTCTCTTTCTGCATCTTTATCACGGCTACCGTGACCGCACACCATGATACCTTTTTTAGGCACGGGGCTTTCTCCACTTTGTCATTCAAATTCAAACATTATCTGGGCTTTCGATACGTCTAAAAGCCCTTTTATAGATCATTTTTTTACGCGTTGATCAGCGCACTAAACGCCTTGACGATGCGCTCACGCATCGCTTCTTGCTGTGCATCCACCAGCCCAATGCGAAGCAGCGCATCCTCTTGCAAATAGGAGGTGCCGTCAACAGGCTGCCACT
Source organism: Neptunomonas sp. ABH4_499 (assembly GCF_056160565.1). Lineage (NCBI taxonomy): Bacteria > Pseudomonadati > Pseudomonadota > Gammaproteobacteria > Oceanospirillales > Oceanospirillaceae > Neptunomonas > Neptunomonas sp. ABH4_499. The sequence continues at coordinate 29,509 of NZ_JBSWXK010000016.1, forward strand.
CATCATGATCAATCAAACGAATAAGCACGCCCATTTTAGCAAGCTGGGTATAAATCTTATGGGCTGCCTCACGTGTCAGTTTAGCACTCAAAAAGAGGCCCTGATCCGTCAACCACTGACCACTGTGGGCCTCTAACACGGGTTGAAAGGCGTTTTTCATAAACGCGGCATTTTCTGCAATACCGATACGCGCTTTAGTCTGCCAGCGTTCATCCAACAACGCGTGCTCCGCCAGCCACTGTGCAGGTCCATTCACCGCCCACGGGCCCATCATAGATCTAAGTGTTGATTGATACCGTTTAGGGCCGAAGAAAAACCCCAAACGCACCCCCGCTAAACCAAAAAACTTACCAAACGAGCGCAACACCAAAAGGTTATCCAGCTGAGTAAACCGATCATAATCGCTTAGGACGCTTTGTGTAGGATTCAGATCAATAAACGCCTCATCAAGGATGACACAACCACCTTGGGGCATCTGTTTGGCAAATTGAAAAATCTGCTCGCATGAAAACATCAGGCCCGAAGGGTTATTGGGGTTGATCAACACCAAGTGAAACGGCTCTCCGGTAGCGAGCGCCTGCTCGATGGCTCTGTTCGCTTGGTTAAGACACTCTGCGGGGTAGAACGATAACGACTGGGTATGCTGACTCCAACTGCGGCGATGCTCTTGATAGCCGCCACTTGGGAGGAGCACAGGATAATCGGGCAACACGCTGGGTAACGCCTCGATCACCGGTTGCGACCCATTACAGGCGAGCCCTTCGGCCCCATAATAACGAAGGATCGCGCTCCCAAAGGCATCCGATGGGTATGGCAAGCGCTGAAAGACAGAGGCCTCGATGTCGGGTATCGGGTACGCCACCGGGTTAATGCCGGTCGAGAGATCAACCCAATCACTCAGTGGGATGTCGTATTGGCTAGCCGCTTGGTGCAGATTGCCACCGTGATAAGGCCGAGTCATAAAAACACCTTTCCGGCTTGGGTTAGCCCGATAAGAGCACCAAGTCCCAACACCAGCAACCAAAGCAAAACGACTTTATTGACCAGCCGACACGCGTTAAAAATACTGTCTGCACTTGGTTTATCGCCTAACGGTGGCCCGAGCGGCGGGCGTTGCTGCAAAGTACCGTGATACACCGCAGCCCCACCCAAAGCGACATTAATCGCCCCAGCGCCAGAGGCCATAACGGGGCCAGCATTGGGGCTTTTCCACGTTTTGGCTTGATCTTGCCAAGCTTTCAACGCCAACTTGGTTTGCCCCATCAACGCGTAACTGAGCGCCGTCAGCCGCGCGGGGATCAAATTTAACAGATCATCCATGCGAGCGGCGCACCAACCAAAGTGCAGGTAACGATCGTTTTTATAGCCCCACATCGCATCCAGCGTATTACTCAGTCGATACAAAACAACGCCTGGTATCCCCAACACACAAAACCAAAAAAGTGCCGAAAAGATCGCATCCGCGCCATTTTCCAATACCGACTCGGTCGCAGCCGAGGCAACCGCTTGATCATCGAGCACTCGGGTATCGCGACTAACGATCATCCCCACCGAAACACGCGCGGCCTGCAAGTCGCCAGCCGCCAAAGGTTTCGCCACCGCCAAGGCGTGACTGAGCAAACTTTGCCAACCAATCGCCAGATACAGCACCACCGAAGAAACAAGCACCGCTAAAACGGCATGCCCTTCAATCACAAAGGCCAAACCACACGCCAAAGCCACCAACGGCAGTACCGCCACACACCATGCCACGGCACCTAGAACACGCGAGTTGCGCGTGCGATTCAAGCGCTGCTCGATATGGCTTGCGAGATGGCCAAAACCGACCAAGGGGTGAAAGCGCTTGGGCTCTTTAAAGCAAAGATCCAACACCAGTGCGATGAGCACTGCGGCAAAAAGACTCATGCATCGACTCCAAGGGGTTTGGGTTCTGATGCGTTCGTTTTTGTAGCATTGGTCTTTGAGGCTTCGGTTTCCAAAGAGAGCAAGGATAAAAGCGTCGAGAGTGGCAAGGCTGCTTCAACTGTGTCGGCAATGCGGTTGATCTGCATCTCCCGAAACGCGGGGTAATCAAACGCTTTAGCTTGATCGACACCCGCCCAAGCAAGCCAGGCATCCAGAAACTCGGGGTGGTCGAACACACCGTGAAGATAGGTCCCTAAGATTTGCCCCGATGGATCTTTCACACCTTCAGGGTACTCGGTGCCCTCGGCATCCGTGATCTGAAAAAGTGGATGCTCAAGTGCCTCGCCTTGACTCACGCCTGCGTGGATCTCATAGCCGGTTACGCTCACTTTTTGATCAACATCGACCATCGTGCCAGAGACGTTTCTTAGCATTTTTTGATCGGTTAAGGTTGTATCCATCGCCAGCAAACCCAAGCCTTGGCTTGACCCTGCTTGTGATTCGATCTGATCTGGGTCGTGAATCCACTCGCCTAACATCTGATAGCCACCACATATGCCCACCAGCTTTCCGCCAAAGCGAAGGTGACGCTTGATGATACCTTCCCAGCCTTGGTCCTTTAACCACGACAAATCACCTCGGACATTTTTACTGCCCGGTAGCACAATGACATCTGCCCCACTAAACGTGCTTGCGTCGCGGACAAACTCGCAATCGATTTGCGGGTGCATACGAAGCACATCAAAATCCGTGTGGTTACTGGCCCGTGGGTACATGGGCACCACCACTTTAAGAGGTTTTTGATCTCCACTGGTTTGCTGTTTATTGACCGCATCTTCCGCTTCGATATGCAGGTTCATGACATACGGAATGACCGCAAGGACCGGTACACCCGAGCGCTCTTCCAGCCAATGAAGGCCGGACTCTAATAAACTGACATCACCCCGAAAACGGTTGATCACAAAGCCTTTGACCCGGGCTTTTTCGGAATCCGATAAAAGCTCGTAGGTGCCCAGTAGATGAGCAAACACCCCACCCCGATCGATATCCGCCACAATAATCACAGGGCAGTCGATCGCTTCGGCAAAACCCATGTTGGCAATGTCGTGCTCGCGCAGATTGATCTCAGCTGGGCTACCTGCCCCTTCAACAATCACCGCTTGGACTTTACTTTGCAAACCTTGATGACGCTTTACCACTTCGCCGAGCAATGTGGGCTTAAAGGCGTGGTATTCGGTGGCCTTCATGTTGCCAATGGCTTGGCCGTTTACAATCACCTGCGCGCCAATATCACTGTTGGGCTTGAGCAGCACCGGGTTCATCTCGATAGAGGCCGGTAAAAAACACGCTTGAGCCTGCACCGCTTGGGCTCGGCCTATCTCACCGCCTTCGGCGGTCACCGCGCTGTTGAGGGCCATGTTTTGCGGTTTAAACGGCGCAACCGACACCTGATGCCGAGCCAGAATACGGCACAAAGCTGTCACCAATACGCTTTTACCAGCGTCCGATGTGGTGCCTTGTACCATCAAAGTATGTGGGGATGTAAACGCGCTCATGCTGGTCTCATTCAGTTGTACGGCTCGGTCTAGGTGTCTTGCAGTGTTCGTGGTACTCAATGCGCGCGCTCTTGTGACTCATCCAATTCCAAAAGGAGGTCTTGAAGCTGATCGGCATAATGACCCGGTTCTTGCCAAAGCCCCCGCTGGGTTGCCTCAAGCAATCGCTCGGCTATTTCCTCAAGGGCGTGGGGGTTGTGGGCTTCTAAAAATGCGCGGTTCTCGGGGGCAAACACCAAGGCATCGGTAACCTTCTCGTACTGGTAATCGGCAATCAGGTTCGTGGTGGCATCGTACGCAAAGAGGTAATCAACGCTTGCTGTCATCTCAAACGCCCCTTTATAACCGTGCTCTTGCATCGCAGCGATCCACTTAGGATTCAACAACCTTGAGCGAATCACACGGTTTAGCTCCTCTTTGAGAGTGCGAATTTTTGGCACCTGCGGGTTGGAATGATCGCTGTGATACACCTCTGGCGCGGCGCCACGGTACACTTCAACCGCATTACTCATCCCGCCTTGGAACTGGTAGTAATCATCCGAATCCAGCAGGTCGTGCTCGCGGTTATCTTGGTTTTGTACCACCACCTCCAGTTGCGAGAGCTGATGTTTAAACGCCTCGGTCGCAGCGATACCGTCGCCCGCCTGCTGACCGTAGGCATAGCCACCCCAGTTTAGATAGGCCTCGGCCAAATCCCCTTTGTGCTCCCAACAGCGCTCGTCAATTAAACCTTGAAGCCCAGCGCCATAAGCCCCCGGTTTCGAGCCGAACACGCGGTAGCTGGCCTCAGATTTCGCCTGGTCAAACGTGCGCCCTTCGGCCATTAGCTCGGACACTCGCTGCTCGATGTTGTGTGCAATCGTGTTGCCGTTACCCGGCTCTTGATACTCGGCAATGGCGTTTACCGCCGCATCAAAGAGCTTCATCACATTAGGAAAGGCATCACGGAAAAAGCCAGAAACGCGCAAAGTGACATCCACCCTCGGGCGGCCCATCAACTGCGTACTGATCACCTCAAAATCTACGACACGGTTTGAGCCCGGCGCCCAGATGGGTCTTACCCCCATCAAGGCAAAGGCTTGTGCGATATCATCGCCGCCGGTTCGCATGGTCGCTGTGCCCCAAACCGAAAGCCCTAACGTGCTTGGGTAATCGCCGTGTTCTTGCAAGTGGCGATCAATCAGGGCCTTGGCCGATTTTTCACCGATGGCCCACGCCGCAGGCGATGGGATGGATCGGTTGTCCACCGAATAAAAGTTACGACCGGTCGGTAAGGTATCTAAACGCCCGCGCGTGGGTGCGCCACTTGGCCCTGGGTTCACAAACCGACCCTTTAAGCCATCCAAAAGGGATTGGATCTCAAGATCAGCGCTTTGCTCAAGAGCCGTATAAATGGATTGGCGCGCATAGGCCAGTTGATCCTGCATTCTCGGAAGGTCCGAAAGCTCTGTTAAAGGCCGGTCGTTAAGCACGTATTGGATGATCAATTCCACCGCCAGTAATTCGAGCCGCTCGCGAGTGTCGGCCTCACTGCGCCAGACCTCTTCACTTTGCGATTGCAAACGTGCAGGTTTTTCCCCTTGCCATGTGTGGCTGGTGGCTTTTAGCGGATCGAACGGCGCATCGTTCACGGTCAGTGCAAGGTCCAACACCAAGTTGTGCAAAATACCTTGGCTGCTGGCGGCTTCGCCTCGGGGTAAGCGCAACAAGGCAACTAAGGTATCGGCTAATTTGCTCGTTTCAGGCAGCTCGCCTAAGCGATGCAAACCATGACGAATCTGTGCCTCTTTAATGTCACACAGGTAGGCGTCCAACTCATTGAGCACCTCATCATCGTTGCGGGTTTGGCCTAACTCCTCAAGAAGATGGGTTTCCGACACCTGTTTTAAGATCTCGGTACGCAACCAGGCTTGGCGTTTATCGTCCATGCCCATCGCTTGGTAGTACTCATCAACTAAGCCTTCCAGGACGGCCATCTCGCCGTAGGTTTCCGCGCGGGTCATCGGCGGCATTAGGTGATCGATGATGACCGCTTGGGTGCGGCGCTTAGCTTGCGCACCTTCGCCTGGGTCATTCACGATGAACGGATAAAAGTTTGGCATCGGGCCAAGGGCAATATCGGGCCAGCATTGATCCGATAACGCGCTGCCCTTACCCGGCAGCCATTCTAGGTTTCCGTGCTTCCCGACATGAACGATGGCATCCACTTGGTAACATTCGCGCAGCCAAAAATAGAACGCCAGATAGTTATGCGGCGGGATCAGATCCGGATCGTGATAGTTGGCGACCAGATCAATGTTAAAGCCCCGTGCTGGCTGAATACCAACAAAGGTTTCGCCCAATCGAATCCCCGAGAGCATCAAGCGGCCATCGCGGTATTTGATGTCTTGCTCGGGGTGGCCCCATTGATTGATGACCGCCGTTTGGCATGCCTTGGGCAACTGATTAAAGCACGCCCAATACTCATCAAGTGCCATGCTTTGCCAGCAGGGTAAATTGTGCAAGGTGTTGGGGTTATTGGTGACGGCCCCCAACAGTGCTTGGATTAACGCATCGCCCGTTTCGGGGATGGTGTCGATGGGGTAACCATCGCGCTCCAGCGCTTTAAGAAGATTGACCGCAGATGCCGGTGTATCCAGCCCAACCCCATTGCCGATGCGTCCATCTTTGGTGGGGTAATTGGCTAAGATCAGGGCGATGCGTTTTTCGCTGTTGGGTTTCAGGCGCAAAGCACAGTGGCGTTTGGCTAACTGAGCCACAAATCGCGCGCGCTCACCGTGCAGCCGATAGCGCACCACCGCCATCTGCGTGCGCTCATCATAATGATCCTGCGCTTTAAAACTGAGTGCGCGAGTATGCACACGACCATCCATCTCCGGTAGAACCACTTGCATGGCGATGTCGCGGCTTCGCAACCCTTGGGAGTGGGTTTCCCAGTCCTCCCGCGTGCTGCTTGAGAGCACCAGTTGCAACACTGGGACATCTTTGGCAAAAGGTGAGTAAAACTCACTGGGATGGGAGCACAAATCGGGACTTGCCACCGTGTTGGAGGCAAAGCCCGTACTGTTTAAGATCAGGCATGCATTGGATTGCACCAGCAATGCATTCACCAACGCCAACGACTCGGCATCCTTTAACGAGGCGATCGCAATCGGTAACGGGGCCAACCCTTGTTCGACCAGTGTTTGAATCAGCTCATCAAACACCGCGGTATTACCGCTTTGAAGATGGCTGCGGTAAAAGAGTAGCAGTACGACCGGCTTCGTTGAGCGACCGCTGATTTGCCCAACGGCTTGATCGACGCCAAGATAGCGTGTTTGCCACTCGGTAAAGGTGGCCGCTTTAAGGCTGGATTCGGACTGATCCGGCAGGTAGATCATGCATTTGGGCAGAGGTTTTGGCTCATTCCAAGGACAGTTTCCCCCCAGATAAAGCGCACTTAAGGATTTAATCAGCTGAATACTGTTATCAAGCCCACCCTCTCGCAAATAACGCCACACCCGTACTGCCTCGGAATCTGGTACCGTGCTGGCCCTGAACAACTCAGGGTCTGGGGTATCATCACCCGGTACCACGATTAAGGTGCGCTTATCATCGGCGTTGGCCCAAGCTATTAGTCGCTCAAGACCATAGGGCCAGTAGCTTGCGCCCCCCAATAAGGAGAGCACCACAATACGAGAGCCCTCCAGCACCTTGTGCTCGTACAGGTCGTACGCGGCGGGCTTTAATAGCTGCATCCAGTTGGCTAAACGCACCGAGGGCGCATTAAAGGCGGTGTCTGCCTCGCATACAGCGAGTGCGTCAGAAAGAGCCCCCAACGCCGTATCCGCTGCAGACAAAATCACCATGTCGGCCGGCGTTTGGTTTAAGTCGATGATCCCTTCATCATCAACAAAACCACCGGGTTGAGCTGCCAATAAATGCATAGCCGCGCGTTATACCTGTCTTTACCTACCCGTTAAACAAGAGCCGTTTCAAGCGCGGCTTTGATGGTGGTTTCCTGAATGCCTTTACCAATGAACACCAGCTGAGTTTTTGGCTCATCATTGCCCCAAGGGCGATCAAAGTAGACATCCAAACGCTTGCCCACCGCCTGCAAGACTTGGCGCATGGGTTTATTAGGCAGCGCCGCAAAGCCTTTAGCACGGTAGATGTTGTACTCCTGCACTAAGCCTTTCAGGACGCTTTGCAGCTTGTCGCTGTCCACCGCACCCAAGGTGATCACGAATGAATCAAAGTGGTCGTGTGCATGGTCGTGCTCATGGCCGTGATCGTGGTGGTGATCATGGTGGTTGTGTACCGCTTCGATGCGCTCTTCAGTGGCGCAATCCAACCCCAGCAGCATCTCAAGATCGGCTTCGCCGTTGGCGATGTACGCGGTTTTTACCGCTGCAGGTACTTTGGCGCTTACACGCGCTTCGACGTTTTGGCGTTGCTCATCCGAGAGAAGATCGTTCTTGCTGACCACGACAAGGTCAGCCGCACTGAGCTGATCTTCCAAGAGTTCTTGAAGGCTAGGGTCATGGTCTAAGCTTTCATCGGCCAGACGCTGAGCTTGAACCTGCTCTTCATTATTGGCAAAGCGCCCTGCCGCCACCGCAGGGCCATCAATGACGGTAATTACGGCATCCACTGTGCAATACTCTTTGATGCCGGGCCAGTTGAAGGCTTGCACCAAGGGTTTTGGCAGTGCCAAGCCACTGGTTTCGATCAAGATGTGATCGATCTCATCGCGCCGCTCAACCAACTGCTGCATCACGGGTAAAAACTCCTCCTCGACCGTGCAGCAGATGCAACCATTGGCCAGTTCATAGATGCCATTACCGACATCAACCGCGGTTGCTTCGCTCTCGTCGCACTCCAGTGGGCAGCTGCGAAGCAGATCCGCATCGATGTCCAGCTCGCCAAACTCATTGACGATGACCGCGATGCGCTTGCCCGCGGCTTGCTTTAACACATTAGACAGCAATGTGGTTTTACCACTGCCTAAAAACCCAGTAACAACGGTGGTCGGAATCTTATTTAATTGCATGATGAATACTCTGTGTTGGGTTATTCGGCTGATGGTGTTGCGTCGGAATCCTGAGAAACCTTGGCGGTGTGTTTTTTCTTACGAAAGACGTGCGCTTGGTCTTTGTCGTAAAGATACGAGTCTGCAAACTCATCGGTATCCAGCACGCGCCCGACCAAGATCAATGAGGTGCGGGTAAAGCCTTTTTCGCGCACTTTGGCAACGATATCACCCAAAGTACCGGTGACTTTATCCTGATCCGGCCACGAGCTTCGATAGCAGACCGCCACCGGGCAGTCCTCGCCGTAATGCGGGATCAACTCATCGACGATTTTATGGATGCGCGTCACACCTAAATGGATGGCTAAGGTCGCACCGCTTTGCGCTAACTGAGGCAAGCGCTCGCGCTCTGGAAACGGGGTTTTGCCCTCGTAACGGGTCATGATGATGGTTTGGGACACACCCGATAGCGTGAGCTCTTTTTTAAGGTACGCCGCCGATGCCGCCACTGCGCTGACCCCAGGGATAACCTCATAGTCGATCCCTTTCGCTTCTAGACGGCGGATCTGTTCACCGATTGCGCCGTACAAGGAGGGGTCGCCGCATTGCAAACGTGCGACGTCTTTACCCTCTTGGTGGGCCTCTTCGATGTGTGCGGTGATCTGATCAAGGTCAATACTGGCGGTATCGATGATCTTTTCCGCTTTGCCTTCTACTGACTCCAGCACCTCGCGTGGGATCAATGAGCCCGCGTACAAGACCACAGGGCACTGCTGCACAATGCGATGCCCTTTTAGGGTCATAAGTTCTGGGTCTCCAGGGCCTGCACCAATAAAATAAACCGTCATACTCTTTCCCGCTTACGCGTTTAACGCTTTGAAAATACTTTGTTTATGCGCTGCATTTACTTGATTTATGCACGGTAATTACAGCTTTTTCGAATAGCCACGTGGGGTGTACACCCACTCTTTTGAGCCATTCACAATGTGTCGGGATTCGCTGTTGCCGACACTCACCAAGGTAAACATATCGACATCTTTTGCATCCAACTCGCCAAGGGTGATGATGCGGATCGATTCATCTTCACGGGTAAGCTGACGCCCCAGCAATACTGGCGTCTCTTTCGGGCGGTATTGGAGCAAAATATCCCGCGCATGATTGAGCTGCCAATCACGTTTTTTTGATACCGGGTTATAAAACGAAATGACAAAATCCCCAGTGCCGGCACTGTGGATGCGTTTTTCGATGGTTTCCCATGGAGTGAGCAAATCCGATAAGGACACCGTACAAAAATCGTGACCCAACAAAGCGCCCACGCGGCTCGCACCGGCTTGCATCGCCGAAATACCGGGGATCACTTCAATATCGACGTTCAACCATTCAGGGTGATTTTCTTTACCTTGCAACTGCTGATCCAACAACTCAAACACCAAGGTTGCCATCGCGTAGATACCAATATCGCCACTTGAGATCAGCGCCGTGGTTTTACCAGCCGCGGCCAAATCCAATGCCAATCGAGCACGACCAATCTCTTCACCCAAAGGTAAGTCGTGATGCTGTTTGCCATCACACACATCCCCAAGAAGGTCTAGATATAAGCCGTAGGCGACCAAATCGGTACTGGCGACAATGGCCTCGCGTGCTTTTGGCGCGACCAGCTGTCGATCACCTGGGCCTGTGCCCACTACAAATAGTTTTGTCATTGAACTCTCTAAACTCTTAATCATTCTTTATGGCGTTTAATCGATCTAAACGCGTGTCACCAGGCCTTTCGGCAACGCTCGGGCTTATTCAGCAAAGCTTCGAGCAATGGCGCAGGTGGCTTTTTTCGTTTTCTGTTTGTTCAGCACAAGCTCGGCCGTTTTTCCCGTTAACTGCTGAGCACTGTAAAGCGCAGCGGACTCGGCCACACCGTACACCCCAACGGTTTGATACACGTAATCGGAGCGTGTACTGAGTAGTCCATCCACCTCGGCAAGCTGTGTCTTATCCCACGTGCGATAAGGCTTATTGAGCTTATCCGCAAGCGCAATCAAACCCACCTCGTCCGCCTTGATATCGATGCTTGCAAGCGCATCGATCTGCTCAAGCTTTAAACCCGCCTCTTCAAGGCAGGCCATCAATAAGCGCTCTAACTCATCCACAGGGCAACCCCGCTCGCAGCCCATCCCCACCGTAAATGTGGGGTTAAGGTAGAGCTGTGCGCTGGTGATGACGGGGGTCGCATCGATCAGATCAGCGACCTCGGTGGCCCAATGATTCGCGCCGCCTTCGTGACCAGATAACAGCGGGATCACAAACGCCCCTTGCTCATCCAACACCAGCACCGGCGGGTCTTGGTATTTATCCTGTAACACGGGGGCCAAGGTGCGCATCACAATGCCGGTGGCGCAGATAAAGATCAGCTTATCGCCGGCCTTAAAAAAGCCTTGGACCACATCTGCAAACGGCTGCGGTTTATAACACACTTGCGCCCCAGAAAGCGCACAAACCAAGCGCTCAGCCAGGTTTTTTCCGTTCTCGGTTAAGGCGATGATCCGAATCATCTTGATTCCCTGTGCCCGCGCTGACTCGAGGTCACGACAAACAAGGAGAAGTACGGCCCAGCTTCGGCTTCAAGCGTGGTTACATTTTGAACAATGCGTTGATTTTCCCGACCGATGTACTCCAAATACTGCGCCTCATGAATGCGGCCGCTTTGCGCCAGTAGCGCCAATAATCGAGGGCGCGCTTGTCCGGCTTTCATAATCACCACTGAGTCGTGTTGTGTAAGTGCATTGATGATCTGTTCATCGCTGTGCCGGCCGTTCATAACAGCAAAGGACTCTTTCAGCATGGTTAACGGGTGCACCAAGGTCGCGGATGCGGCGTTAACGGATGTGATCCCTGGTATCACCTCGCAGGTAAACTCACTGCTGAGCCTGTCCAGTAAATAGGTAAAAGAGCCGTAAAAAAGCGGGTCCCCTTCGCATAAAAACAGCACATCTAGACCGTTATTTAAGTGCGTTTGAATCTCGCTTGCGCCTTGATCGTAAGCAGCATTGGCGGCTTTGCGCTCGGTCAGCATCGGCATCGAGATAGGGATCTCGAGCGCTTTTTCGCTGGCCGACTCGAGCGCAGGTTGGGCAATCTCTTTGGATTGCGAGCGCCCCTGCTCATTCACCAAAAAGCTGATCACCGGCGCACTTTGCAACGCCCGCCACGCTTTGACCGTCATGAGCTCCGGGTCACCTGGGCCTACACCCACACCGATGAAACGTCCTTTTTTCAGTGACTGTTTCAGTGACTTCTTCAATGACATGGTGACTCCAGCGTTGGGGTGTGATGATCTGTTTTAGTAAAGGCATACAGAGTCACGGGCAGATTGGGTCGATAACTGAGTTGGCCTGCTAATGTTTCGCCGCGACTGATCGCAACTTGCAGTGTCTCTTGTTGGGCATCACCTGTGTGCTCGCGCGTTTGCCAAAACTCAAACACCGTCTGTTTGGTATTTTCGGTCACCGCGCTCACCACCAGCACCCCGCCTTGTGGCAGCAAAGACCACACGCTCGCGAGTAATGCAGGCAGCTCGCCACCACTGCCGCCGATAAAGACTTTATTGGGCACAGTAAGATCGCTAATGGACTCAAGCGCGCGCCCTTCAATCACAGTTAGGTTAGAGACCACACCAAAACGCAAGCGGTTGGCGTTTAGACAACGTAAGCGCTCTGGATGATGTTCAATGGCTTCAATGCTGGCTTGGGGTTGCCAATAAGCCATCTCGATAGCCACACCACCGCACCCTGCACCGATGTCCCAGACATGGTCTTTTGGCTGCAACTGCATTAACGACAAAATGGCCAAACGCACTTCGCGCTTAGTGATCATCCCTTTGCCCGGTGTGTCAGAGTCGGTCACAAAGTGCGAATCCGGTATCCCCGGAAACGCCGGAAGATACCCATGATTGGTCCCAGGTTCTAACAAGGTCACGTGCAGTGGATGAAATTCAGCGGTATGGGCATCGGTGTTGCTATCGATTAACGCATCCGCACGAAAACGTCGGATCGACTCTTCGGGGTAGCCAAGTGCCTCTAACACCGTTAACTGCGCCTCATTAAAACCTGCGTCGATGCAGATTTTTGCAAGCGCAGACGGGGTGCTGTGTTGATCGGTAAGGATCAATAAAGGTTGATGCTGACGCAAACGGGTGAGCATTTTCGCGGCTGGTCGACCATGCAAACTTAATACTTCAACATCCTGTAATGATACCCCTAAACGGTGGCATGCAACTTGAAGGCTAGATACCGCAGGATAAAAAATTAACTGCGTCGCATCATAGCGTTGGCTAAACCAGCGACCAATTCCGTAGAACAGAGGGTCCCCGGATGCCAGCACCATAACCGACTGATCTTGTTCTAAAAGATCTTCTATCACCTGATGTAACTGAGACAGTTTGGGCAGTACCAGCAGGGTGTGATTCGGTTGTACCCAAGGCTCAATTGTTGCTAATTGGCGCTCAGAACCGATCACGCACGTCACTGATGCCAAAGCCCTCTTAGCCTCATCCGATAAAGCGGCTTGTTCGGCCACGCCTAAGCCTGCAATGTGGATACGCGCGGGGTTTGCCGAAAACATCAGTAGTATTCCCCGCGATTGCATCGAAGCAGCGCATTACAACTGGCCGCCGATACCGCACTGCCACCTTGGCGACCTAGCAGAGTAATGCACTCGATGCCGAGTGCTTTGTGCACCTCCCAAAGCGCTTGCTTGGATTCCGCCGCGCCCACAAACCCGACCGGCATACCGATGATCAAGGCGGGTTTATCGGCGCCTTGTTGAATCATCTCCAGTAAACGAAACAGAGCCGTTGGCGCATTGCCGATCACAACCACACTGCCCGCTAAAGAGTCTCGCCATAACTCCACCGCCGCCATCGAGCGTGTCTCGCCAGTTTGTAACGCGAGCGCTTGGGCGCGTGGGTCATTCAGGTAGCAACTGGGTAAGCGGGTAATCATCCGTTTAGTGATGCCTTGGCGTACCATCTCTACATCACAAAGGATCTCACCGGTATTGGCCAAAGCCGCCATCCCCGCTGCACAGGCGTTTTCGCTAAAGCGCACCTGCTCGGCAAGTTCTGGCATGCCTAAGCTGTGCACAATGCGCATCACCACTTGCTGTTGTTCCCGATCAAAATGGTCCAACTTTGTTAGTTCGCGAATTTGGCGAAAGCTCTCTTTTTCGATCGCTTGCGGATTGATTTCGTACTCAAATGCCACGGTTTACTCTTGTCCTTTTGCCCATGCACACACGGCGTGTACACAAGCCTCTGTCTGTTGAAACGTTTTCTCGGCCGCTAACAGCGTGGGGCGCCTTAGTAAAAACACCGGTATTCCTAAGTCGCGCGCGGCGATCAACTTAGCTTGGGTTGCCTCACCGCCACTGTCTTTACTGAGGATCAGATCAACCCCATGTTCACGCAGTAAGGCCGACTCCAAAGCCAATTCAAACGGCCCTATCGCTTGAAGCCAGCGCATGCCCAACGGTAATGTGTGCTCCGATGCCACAGCGGTACGCAGCAGCTGTTGTTGACCGGATTGACGGTTAAAGCGATCGCACAGCGCCAACTCATCGGCCGTTAACTGACCAACACTTAATAGCACCGAGCGATAACCTTCAGCGGCTTGAAACATATCCATGCGTTGATCAAACCAGTGCCAACGGTCCTTAGGGCCTGCAACCCACGCGGGCCGCTCAAAGCGCCAGCAAGGGATGCCTACCGCTTTACTGGCGGTAACGGCGGTATGACTCATGGCTTCAGCGAAGGGGTGTGTCATATCAAGGATAAGATCCACTTTCTGCTGCGCTAAATACTGGGTTAAACCGCCCTTTTGGCGAAAGCCCCCCGTGATCACCTCGCACGCAAGGTTCGGAACCCTAACCTTACCCGCCACGCTGTAAATCACGCGATGAGATTGGGTAATGCCAGCCGCTTCAAGGCCGGCTAAGCTTCGTCTTGCATCCAAGGTGCCGCCTAACAGTAAGAGGGTCACAAGCCACCGCCTAATGTATCGGCTTTACGACCCGCATAGCCGATCATATTGCCCTTACGATCCGTCGCCCACACTTCGATTTCAGTGTCTGGGTGCTGCGTGTGCACCACCGATTCAGCAACGGCTAACGCCTGATCACACACGGCGCTGGCCAAATCCACCTCGCAGGCTTGGCACCACTTGAGTACCTCCATACTGGTGTTGGCGGTCAGAATCTGGGCTTGTAAGCTGGCATCAGCCCCTTGGGTTTTCGCCAAATGCGCCAAATGTTCAAAATCGATGCTGGAGCTTCGGCTGTTCAGATCCATATGGCCGTTCGCCAGCTTAGTCAACTTACCAAACCCGCCGCAGATGCTGAGTTTATTCACCGGAGCTTTGCGAAGATGTTTCAGCAAAGCCCCCACAAAGTCGCCCATCTCGATTAACGCCATATCGGATAAACCATAATGGGCTTTAATGGCCGCTTCACTGGTACTGCCGGTGGTGGCTGCGATGTGATCCAGCCCATTGGCCCTTGCCACATCCACGCCTTGGCGAATCGATGCGATGTACGCCGCGCACGAGTAAGGTCGCACGATACCTGTAGTGCCCAAAATGGATAAACCACCCAAGATACCTAACCGCGGGTTCATGGTTTTAAGGGCGATCTCCTCGCCTTTTTCCACGCCAACCGACACCTCAAACCCGCCACTGTAGTCATACACCTTGGCCGCGTTTTCTAAGTGTTCGGTCATCATTTTGCGCGGGACGGGGTTGATGGCAGGTTCACCGACCTCCAGCACCAAGCCCTCGCGGGTAACCGTGCCGACACCTTTCGCGGGTTTAAACACGACCCCGCCCTGATCCACTAAGCGCAGCTCCACAAACACCGTTGCCCCATGAGTTGCGTCTGGGTCATCACCGGCATCTTTGATCGTGGCAGTTCGAATGCCCTGCTCTGTTTCAAGGCTTTGATAGCTTTCGATGTGTAATTCAACCAACTGGCCACGGGGTAAAAGCACCTCGACCACCGCTGGCCGTTTGTTTGCCAAAAGCGCTTGCGCGGCCGCCACACAGCACGCCGTCGCACAACAGCCTGTTGTGAGTCCGGTACGCAGTGCTTTGGGTTGTTCGCTACTTTCTGGCCACATCATTCAATCCAAGTTAAGCGTCTTAGCCGCGACCAAAAAGTGCCGCAACAGCCACAGGGTTGGAGGCAAAAAACAGGTGCAAATAACTGGCCGTTAGCCCTTTATCACGGTAGATCGCCTCACCCGGGGCTGGGTGTCGCTGTCTTCGACCATGCCCGATGGGCTCTGGTGTGCCTTCGCTGCGCGATCGATGATGCGCGTGCGCTTGGACATCACCCTCTGGTAGAACCGCGGTTTGCATCCCCTGACACCCACGCTTACCCCGCATCGCACCTTGACCTTGAAGCAGACCGAGCATCGGGTGAGTTTCCCCCTCAAGATCCGTTAAGGTCTCTAAGCAGTATAGAAAACCACCGCACTCGGCCAAGATCGGCTTATTGGCGGCATAAAAGCCGCGTATTTGCTCCAACATCGCGTGGTTCTCGGCCAACGGCTTGGCATGCAGCTCTGGATAGCCGCCTGGCAACCAAAGGGCATCGGCCTCTGGCAAGCGCGTATCGTGCAGCGGGGA
Source organism: Neptunomonas sp. ABH4_499 (assembly GCF_056160565.1). NCBI lineage: Bacteria > Pseudomonadati > Pseudomonadota > Gammaproteobacteria > Oceanospirillales > Oceanospirillaceae > Neptunomonas > Neptunomonas sp. ABH4_499. The sequence goes on from NZ_JBSWXK010000016.1 coordinate 45,651, forward strand.
GAAGAAGCTAAGCTCTGCCCCCATCTGTTCAAGTAATCGCACATTGGCATCGTAAATAAAGCTAAAGGCTTCATCTTTAGCAACCGCAATGCGTGTACCGGCTAGCAGGGGCGCAACGCTTGGCAAGGTCGCCGAATAAAAGGTGACCGGCTTTGGCAACTCGGTAATGGCATTTTTAACCGCCAGTGGCCCTTCAATCCATTGAGCACCCAGTTCAAAGCAGCGCTCTAACTCATCGAACACCTCGTGAGCTTGCACCAAGCCTAAATGGCGCTCGGGCAAGGCAACCTCGGCATCACGGGCCAGCACTGCCAAGAGGGGCAGAGACTTGGGTAATGCATCGCGAATCAGCTCGGCATGGCGTTCGGTACCGCAGTGGTTTGCAATTAACCCCGCTACCTCAACATCATCTCGGTAGTTCGCTAAGCCCATCGCAAGCGCCGCTGCGGTTTGCGCCATCCCCTTAACGCTCATGACCATGGCAATCGGTAGGTTAAAGCGCGCAGCAAGGTCGGCACTGGATGGGTCGCCATCAAACATGCCCATTGCCCCTTCGACCAAAATCAGATCGGCCGTTTGCGCCGCTTCAAACAGCTTTTGTTGGCAATACGCCTCGCCTGCCATCCAAAGGTCCAGTTGCTCGACATCTTGCCCACTGGCTTGCGCTAGGATCTGCGGGTCTAGGTAGTCGGGGCCTGTTTTGAACACTTTGACGATGCGCCCTTGGTTTTTAAAGTACCGCGCCAAGGCCGCCGTAATCGTGGTTTTCCCCTCACCTGAACTTGGCGCTGATAAAAACAATGCAGGGCACTGCACCGACAAAGTCGATGCTTCCACTGGGTGATCTTGCATGGATGATGGCAACATTAGAACTCAATTCCCGCTTGGGCTTTCACCCCTAAACGAAACGCGTGGCGCTCATCTTTAATATTACTGATGGTATCGGCAATCGCTTCTAGCCCTTCGGGCATCATGCGTCCGGTGATCATTACATTTTGGTGTTTAGGGCGGTTTTTCAGCGCCTCGATCACTGGCTCCAGCGGCAGGTACTCGTACTTAAACATGTAACTGAGCTCATCAAAGACCAGCATTTCGTATCGATCATCCTTCAGATACTGCTCGGCCAACGCCCATGCTTGCTTTGCCGCTTCGATGTCTTGGGTTTTGTCCTGAGTCTCCCACGTAAAGCCGTGGCCCATAACGTGCCAATCGATCTGATCATGATCGCGGAACAGCTTGTACTCGCCGGTTTCGGTACGGCCTTTAATAAACTGGATCACCGCGGCTTTTTTCCCGTGACCAACACAACGCGCCATGGTGCCAAACGCCGAGCTGCTTTTGCCTTTGCCGTTGCCTTTCAGAAGGATCAATACGCCGCGCTCTTCGGTGGCACGGGCGATGCGTTTATCGATCACCTCTTTCTTTTTGGCCATGCGCTCTTGATGGGTTTTCATCGGTTTCCTCTTTACTCTTTATGCTATGGCTACATTAAGCCCCAGCCAACGACAGGTAGGTGGCGTTCAGTTCGGCAGCCAATCGCGGCCCTTTGCCACGCTTTACAGGACTTAGCTCGGTATCAATCCACACCAGATTCGCCTCCAGCTCGATCCCCGCCAAAGAGCTGCTGCTTCGCCCATCACTGAGTACATAGGCCGTCACGTGCAGATCCGGTTGCTGCTTTTTAAGCTGACGAAGGTAGCGCTGCGCCTCGGTGAAGGCCGCTTGCATGGGGGTACCGCCGCCTGCGGTGATCTCATCCATCCAGTGTCGCAGTGCTTTGGGTGCTCGGACTCTGGGTAATAACGGGGTCACTTCACTGTTACCAAAGCCAAATACGGCGATCTGCTCCCGTTTGACATAGGCTTTTTCGCAAATCTGTAAAACCGCCGCTTTTGCGTAGGCAAAGCCCTGCTCCTTTAAAACAGAGGCGGAGGTATCGAGCAACACCAGGTGCAGATGCATGGGCTTTCGCCCCTGCTGCTTGAATGCAAGTGCCTTGGGTGGCCACTCCGGCAAAGTGCCAATCAGGGTTTTAAACCAATCAGGCTTTTGGGAGGTCGCTCGCCCCTTGATAGCCTGGGCGCTACTGGACTTTGAGGCTTCCTGAAGGACATCCTCTGGCAAATTAACCGCGGTTTTCTCAGCGCTGGTTTGCCGCTTAGGTGTCATCGCCCCCCACTGCCCTTCGCTTTGTGGTTTGCTCTCTTCCGGGCGTTTAAAGCCAGAGTTAGGCGGTGGGCTCGGTGGACTGTTGTGTTGAGGGGGTGTCGGCGACTGCTTACGGCGGTGTGCCAACACCAAGACTTCGACAGCGTCGATATCATCCTGAGTGACCGCCGTTTTGCCCTGATAAGCCGCGTGGGCCAGCGCCGCACGAAACCAAACAATGTCGGCGCGTAAACCGTCCACATGGGCCTCGGCGCAGCGGGTCGCAATCTCTAGCCGTAAGGCGTCATCACACGCCACTTCAAGGATGTGGGCTTTGGCCGCCTGTATGCGCGCCATGAGTGCGTTTTTGTCGGCTTCGTACTGATCAGTAAAGGCTTTTGGGTTTTGATCAAACTGCTCACGGCGTTTGACAATTTCGACGCGCGCTTGCGGTGTCAACTGAGTATCCAGCTCAACCCAAAGACCAAAGCGATCCAACAGTTGCGAGCGCAGCTCCCCTTCATCGGGGTTCATGGTGCCGACTAAAACAAATTCGGCGGGGTGGCTGTGACTAATGCCATCGCGCTCAACCCGGTTCACGCCACTGGCCGACACATCTAAGAGTTGATCCACCAATGGATCGGGCAACAAGTTGACCTCATCCACATAGAGTACGCCGCCGTGTGCCTTAGCCAACAAGCCTGGGTGAAACGCCAGCTGTTTATCGTTGAGCACTTGGTTAAGATCCAGGGTGCCAACAAGCATCTCTTCACTGGCACCCAGTGGCAAGGTCACAAACGGGGCGGGCTCTTGGGACTGATCATCGACCGATAACAGATCCACCATGCCACGCGCCAGAGTGGACTTCGCACTGCCACGCGGGCCACTGATCACCACACCGCCGATAGCCGGATGTATGGCCACCAGAATCAAGGCCAATTTGAATTGATCTTGCCCATATACGGCGGCGAATGGGAAATGCGCTTGAGTCATAATCCTTCCTACTGCTCTTTCGGCCAGTGGACGTGGTGTTCATCAATCACAAACGGATGCTTGTGACGTTGCTTAGGGTGAAAATGTGGGTGTACATGCGGTTCTGGCCCCTCCCACCCTTCGTGTTCGTGCTGGTGGTGCTCATCGTGCACGTGCGGATGCAGGTGATCCACCGCGGGGTGCTCGTGCCAGAGCATGTGCTGATCGCTCTTTTTCCAGATCATCATCGCCGCAAGCCCCGCTAACAAAGCGATACTGCCTAAGCCTAAAAAAGCCCCCGACATGCTAAAACGACTGCCCAACCAGCCTGCCATCAGATAGCCCACCAACCACATACCGTGCGTTAGGGCAAAATTGGCCGAGAAGTAATCGTTTCGATCGCTCGCTTTGCAAGAGTTACGCACCACCCGCCCGGTCGGAATCAAAATCATACTGGTACCAAAACCTATCACACACCAGATGGGGAGCAGCCCATAAAATCCGGGGGCGGTGAGGCCTAGCAGTAACGCCGAAACCAAACACAAGGCCCCGATCAACATAACGGTGCGGTCGTGAATCGCCTCCAAAATCGATGGCAGCAAGAACGCACTGATCATAGACCCAACACCGGCAAACAGCATCACTAACGGTACATACTCTTCCGTAAGGCCCAATTGCTGGCGCACATAGACCACGGTGTTAACAATGATCATCGCCCCCGCGCACGAGAGCGCAAGGTTCAGCAACAACACCGCTTGTAGCCGAGGTGTTTTTAGGTAGCTGCGGATACCAAAGCTTACGCGCTGCCAAACACCGCCCACCCGGTCATTGGCGCGTGCCGCAGGGATGGCCGCTATGCACAAACACATTGATGCCAACGCAAAGCCAATGGCGTTTAACTCAAATAAGGCCGAGTAGCTAACAAACAGCAATAAAAACGCCGCAAGCGCAGGGCTTAATAAGCTTTCCATCTCCATCGCTAAACGCGAGAGTGACAAGGCTTGGGTGTATTCTTTTTCATCCGGTAGCAAATCTGGCAACAACGCCTGATACACCGGTGTGTAACCCGCGGCCATGGCATTGAGTAAAAACATCACACCAAACAACTGCCATGCGCTATCGCACAGTGGTAACAGGGCCACCAGCACAGCACGCCCCACGTTTAAACCGGCCAACCAGCGCTTTCGGGGCAGCTGGGTGGCATAGCCACCGACCACTGGTGCTACTGTTAGATAGGCAACCATTTTGATGGCCAGCGCCAAACCTAACACCCACCCCGCTTGGCTGGGCTCTAAATCAAATGCTAATAACGCCAACGCCACCGTGGTAAGGCCGGTGCCCACCAAGGAGGCAACTTGCCCTAAAAAAAGCCAGCGAAACGCGCTGTTTTTAAGGGGCGCTAACAGCGTCATCAAACGGCCTCCGCCTCGGCTAATGTCGGTTTGGTCGGCGTTTTGTCAAGTAGTTTTGCCGACTCTAGGCGCACTTCGCGTGTGGCGAGTTGATCGATAAAATCTTGATCGTGCGAGATGATGATCATCGCTTGAGGCAGTTCGAGTAAGGTGTCGATCAATCGTTTGCGCGCTTGTGTATCCAGCGCATTGCTGGGTTCGTCCAGTAGCAACACATCGGGCTCCATCGCCAGCACCGATGCCAGTGTGATCATCCGTTTTTCCCCGCCTGATAACTGATGGGTAATGCGCTCTTCAAAGCCTGCCATACCCAGTGCAGCCAGTGTGTCGCTGGCAATGCGAAGGGCTTGTTCGCGCGTTTTGCCAAGGTTAAGCGGGCCAAAGGCCACATCTTCTAATACCGTTGGGCAAAAGAGCTGATCGTCGGGGTCCTGAAACAAAAAGCCTGCTCGTGCGCGCACTTCAACAAACTGTTTTTCTTCGGTTCGGGTTTCACCAAAAGCCCAGACCTCGCCCGCTTTCGGCTTTTTTAAACCAACCAAGAGGTGCAGCAAGGTCGTTTTACCTGCGCCGTTGGGGCCGGTGAGCGCCACACGCTCGCCGGCGTGCAGGCTAAAATCCACGGCATCCAACACCACGCCACGGCGTGGGTAGCGGTAGGTTAAGCCAGTGACTTTGATCAGCGTATTTGGGTCGATCATAAAAAATTCAGCCCAACCAACACCCCAATGCAGGGGATAAATAAGATCAAACAACGAACATCGTGCTGGGTCATGGCCATCTCATCCAATAGATAAAACTGCCCCTTAAACCCGCGGCATTTCATTGCATCCATGATGCGCTCGGAGCGCTCTATCGAGTGCACCAACAGCATCCCAATTAAGTAACCAATCGAGCGCCATGTATGGCGGTTGGTTTTCAACACAAACGCCCTTGCCTGCATGGCGCGGCGCATCCGCTTGTACTCTTGCCCAATCACTTCTAAATACCGCACGGTAAAGAGCATCAAGTGCACGAGTTTTTCCGGCACTTTCAAGTGGGCTAGCGCATGGCCTAACGTGGTCGCGCTTTGTGTCCCGACCAATGCCAACAAAGAGAGCACCACCGCATGCGCTTTTAGGAGGATCATCAACGCGTGCAAAAAACCTTCTTTACTGGCGGATAAACCCCACAGGGTGAACCAGGTTTCACCGGGCGTTGTGAACGGCAACAGAATGATCAAGAAGATCATAAACATATCCATTGCAATCACTCGGCGAAGCGTACGTTTTACATTTAACTGCGCCAAAATAGCCAAGGCAAAACCGATCAATACCGCCAGCGTCAAAACGCCAAAGTGGTTCGAGAGCACCGTCACAAACGCAAATACAGTGACCATCACCACCCGAAGACGCGGGTCGAGCCGATCAATACAAGATTGATCGTGCTTAACCTTTTGCCCCTTCCACGAGGTGCCGCTGTGCTCTAAAAACCGAGGCATGATCGTCCCTTAGGCTTTGTTGGCCGCTTGTTGATCGAGCTTACGCTGACGCCACCAAATACCGATACCGCACAAACCAAAGATATAGCCAATGCCGCCAATGATGTCCTGCATTCCGGCTTTCTCTTTCAGGGCGAGGATCTCTTGGCGAAGCGGTTTTACTTGTTTGGCCACCGCTTTTTCGATCATCGCTTGAAGCTCGGCCTGATTGGCGATCATACCTTGGCTGTTTTCAGTGGTTGAAACATCACCCGCGCTTACCGAAGGTTCCCCATCCGGGCCTGGCAATGTGTCTGGTAGCTCATCAGCAGGCAGTGCAATCTCAAACACATGGCCCGAGCTTAAGTTGGCGTAAAAGTTGTGTTGGATCCGTTTGGTCGCTTTAAAGGTGAAAAAGCCCTCATCATTGGTAGTCACACGACCGAGCTCCTCACCCATCGCATCAAAGATGATTACTTCGGTACCTGCGGAGGCCATATCCCCGTTCGAGAAACCGATCTCCCCTTCGATTACATCTCCAATGGCGTACACGCCACCAATCACATTATGAGCGGAAGCATTACACGCCATCATTAACACACCGATGACTAATAGGATTTTACGCACAGCCTTAACCATATGCCCGCTCCTCGTCTAATCCTAAAAATTCCGGTTTAACTTTGCGGATTAACACCACCGCGGCTGCGGTTACAAAGCCTTCCACAATCATGACCGGTATGTGTGCCACAAAGGTCGCCTTGGCGGCCAGAAGGAAAGCCTCGCCCGAGAGCATTAACGAGAACGCCACCATCAAGGTGGTGATCACAATCGACCCCGCCCCAGCGATTGCCCCCCAAACAGCGGCCACCTTGGGTGATGAGGCGCTGATACCGTGTCGGCACAGGTAATAGATCATCACGGCTGGCAGCGCGATGTTGACGGTATTCACCCCCAACACCAAAAAGCCGCCAAAACCAAAGAACACAGCCTGCAGAAAGAGCGCTACCAAGAGCGCTGGAAACGCGGCCCAGCCAAGGGCCAAACCGATTAAGCCGTTTAAAATCAGATGCACACTGGAGAAGCCAATGGGCAAATGAATGTAGGAGGCAATAAAAAAGGCCGCAGACAAGACACCTACTTGAGGCAGGTGGTCGTAATCCATTTTTTTAAGGCCCAACGCCACACCCGCAATGGTCAATACACCACCGGCCACTAAAACTGGGACGGACAGCGCACCATCTACAATATGCATCTTAGAATCCTTAGCCGTTACTGCGCCGGTACTGCTTGAACCCAGATGACGGCATCTTGGGACAGTTCTTTGCCTTTGTACTCTTTATCCGGGCCTACGCCTAATGCGGCAAAGCCCCATTGACCGGCCTTGGGGATACCAAAAGTAAAAGTACCATTAGCATCGGCGTACATGGTCATGGTGACAAACGCATCAGCCGGAATATGGATGCTAGGCTCTTTGGCAAAAGCGTTGGCTTCGGTATCCGGTCGATAATTAACGTACTCGACCTCAACTTGAGCAAAGGGCACAGGTTTACCTTCGCTTTTTACCACGCCGGTAAAGGTACCGCCTTCATAGATGGCGTAGGGTTTGGTGAGCGGGACGATTTCGGCTTTAAGGCCTAAGTCTTCGTTCCAATCGGTTGGCAAGCTGCCGACGTTCACGATGGATTTGGTGATCTGCTGTATGTACAGATCTTCGGACGCCTCAAAGTACGGCGCCATCTCGTAGATGAACACATAATCGCCCATACCACGAAGGCTGTAGTCGGCCTCGTAGGACTCCCCTAGGTTCTCGGCACTTTGCCATTTAGCTGGCTTTAACGTCTCGATTAGATCGGTCTTCTTACCCTTTTTGATCACGTAAAACGCTTCGGGCTGATCGACCGTCATTACGGTGCCGCTGTCGGCCGGATGGGTAAAAGGCATATCAAAGCGCACATTACCGCCGCGATCATGAAGCAGTTCTGGGGTGTACAACAATTGAAAATGAGCACTGGCCGCAGTCGAAATAAGTGCCGTGCTGGCCGTTAATGTTAGGGCGATCGATTTAAACACTGAATATCTCCAACAGTATAGGTGTCGGAGTTGGGGAGGATAAGCAGACCCGCAGCACAACCAAACGATGCATTCATCGTTGTGCCTGAATCATTACTCGGTGAAGCCCTCCGCAACACCATGGTATCTTATCAGACTGGTATCCGGACTCATCAGCGAGGGCGTTAAACAACCCATCAGCCAGATCACCTTCCCATGCAGTGCACAGTGGCCTTCGAACTGGCATCACCAATCTACCGTTGCGGGGGCAGTGTTGGGATTGTACCCGGTATTACAACGGGTTACGCACCAACTTCCCGAGCTTTATCCTTTATAAAGCCTGTACTCTCGTACGGTCTGATAAGCGCCCAACGATACCGATGGAACAGAACCTTTGCAATCAAGTATTTTGCGACTGTGCATGAATCAAATAGATGATCGATAAAAACATACACGCACACATCGCAATGCAGTATTGCTCTTTTGTAGTGAGGTTTATCGTGTACCATAACGGCTTTGATCGAACCGAGATTGTGATGAAGCAACTGATTTTAGGCGGCGCCCGCTCTGGCAAAAGCCAACTTGCCGAAACACTGACCGCCACTTACGGCGCCAAGATCGCTTACATCGCGACAACCGATACCCAATACAACGACGCCGAGATGGATAAGCGCATCGCCCTGCATCGCCAGCAGCGCCCAAGCGATTGGTGCACCATCGAGGAGCCCATCGAGCTTGCCAAAGCCATCCAAGACCACCAACACCATGATGCCATTATGGTGGACTGCCTAACGCTTTGGCTCAGTAACTGTTTGATGAAAGACGAGGCGTTTTGGCAGGCGCAAAAGCACGAGCTGCTTGTAACCTTAAGCCAAATCGACACGCCCATTATCTTTGTCAGTAACGAGGTCGGCATGGGGGTTGTCCCCATGGGCAAAATCAGTCGCCAGTTTGTGGATGAGAGCGGCTATCTGCATCAAGACCTTGCCAAACTGTGCGAGCGTGTGGTTTTTATGGCCGCAGGCTTACCCCTAGTGATGAAAGGCCCGGCTCTGCCCTAAGCCTTGCCCAGTAAACACCCGATAGATCGAGGATACCCATGACTTGGTACACCCAACCCGCTGATGCCCCTAGCCAATTACATCGTGACGCGGCCCATGCGCACCAAAACCAACTAACCAAGCCACCTGGGTCCCTTGGCGAGCTGGAGAAGATCGCCATCACACTGGCCGCCTTACAACGCACCAAGACCCCAAAGTGCGAACAGATATCCATTGATATCTTCGCCGCCGATCACGGCATTGCCGACGAAGGCGTATCGGCCTTCCCGCAGGAAGTCACCACGCAAATGGTATTAAACTTTGCCCACGGTGGCGCAGCGATCTCGGTATTAGCCAACGCACTCAACGCCACACTTAGCGTCACTAATGTGGGCTCCAAAACGCCCATTCCGGACACCCCAAAGGTGATTGATGCGCGCATTGCCGATGGCACGCACAACTTTGCCAAACACCCCGCCATGAGTGCTAAGCAGCTAGAGCTCGCACTAAAAGCAGGTTTTGATGCAATTGCACGGGCAAAAGAGCACCAAGCAGACTTGTGGATTGGCGGCGAAATGGGCATCGCCAACACCACATCGGCCACCGCTTTGGGCTGTGCCCTACTGAGTGTGCCCGCAGAACAACTCACAGGCCCAGGCACGGGCTTAGATAAAGAGGGGCTTTTGCACAAAGCGGCTGTGATTGACGGCGCTTTGGCGTTCCATAACGCGGGCTCCCTAAATACCTTCGAGAAGCTACAAACCTTTGGCGGGTTTGAGATAGCGGCACTTTGTGGTGCCTACATCGCCGCTGCCCAAGCGGGCATCCCCGCTTTGGTCGATGGGTTTATCTGCACCGTCGCCGCGCGCTACGCGATTGCATTAAACCCAAGCGTTCAGCCATGGCTTTTGCTGTCCCATCAATCGGCCGAACCTGGCCATCAACCGCTGTTCGATGCGTTTCAACAAGCGCCCTTGATTGATTTGAAGCTGCGCTTAGGCGAAGCCAGTGGCGCCGCAACAGCTGTACCGCTGATCCGCTTAGCGTGCGAATTGCACAATAAGATGGCGACGTTTGCCGAGGCTGGGGTTTCAGGGGCTGAGGAGTAAAACTCGCAGAGGACATTATTTTTCTTTCTCAGTGATAGATAATGATCGCATATGTACACTCACCGTATTGAGAGACTGGATTGGTATAAGACACCATCACACATGCAACTTGAGTTGTGATTAAATAATGAATATATTTGATAGGGATCGAAAGGAAGCACTAGATTAAGGATAATCTAATCATGTCAGTTTACGCTAGCGAGCGATACGCCCCTTATTTTGCATCGTGCAATTCTTCAAGATTGAAGTTTGACGGTAATTTCCTCATATTCACCGGCAATAACGGTAGAGAATATAAATACTCCGCCGTATCTGGAAAGCAGCCTTCTGACTACTCTCTAGAGTCACAGAGAGCATCTGGAAAAGGCCCTATTCCAGCAGGCAAATATTGGATTAGACTCGATGAACTATGGGAAAGAACCTTTTTTAAGGAGGTTCAACTCAGGTTCATGTACTCGTCAGATGCATTACAGAGACATAGAAATGGTTGGGGGAACTACCGTATATCAATACACCCTTACCCTGAAACAGAAACCTACAAAAGAGGAGGTTTCTTCATACATGGCGGGAAATATCCGGGTAGCGCTGGCTGTATAGACTTGACCAACGAAATGGATAAATTTATTGACGACCTAAAAAGTGAGTCAGACTTGTCCAAATGTTACATACAGCTTGAAGTAATTTATAGAGATTAATAATGGCTATTACCAAAGCTGCTCTTACTATTCTATTTTTAGCTATACTAGCAACAACGCTAGTACTGGACTATAACACCTATGTTGAGTTTTACGGTTCAGGCCCGCCTTATTACAATCAGACTACCAACATGGATAAGTGGGTTGACCCTATGCCAGGGCTCATTATCACAAACTCAATTTCATTTGTGATATTAACCACAATAGTTTTAACTATATGGAAAATCAGAAAAAAGTAATCCATACAGCACATTATTTTATGACTTAAATTATAGCCGCGATTTCTTGCGGCTATAATAATCTGATATTTTTATACCTTCAACGGTGAAGTCGATATTTTGACTACTCAGTAATCGGCCTATATTCCTAAACCGCCTGTGCGGCGGTGAAGCCCGTATTTTAAAGCAGCCTAAATTTGCAGAATTTCTAAGCCGCCTGTGCGGCGGTGAAGACTGGATGACTAGTCAACTATCATTTGACTACTTTCTAAGCCGCCTGTGCGGCGGTGAAGTATGAGTGAGGAGGTTGGAAATTAATGAGGGATTTCTAAGCCGCCTGTGCGGCGGTGAAGTTGATGCAGAAGATCAGTACGGTACGGCCGTATTTCTAAGCCGCCTGTGCGGCGGTGAAGGCTGGTGGGATGATCTTCTCTTCTTTCTTGAATTTCTAAGCCGCCTGTTCGGCGGTGAAGATGACGCCAAGAAACAGGTTCGAGTTATCGGCTTTCTAAGCCGCCTGTTCGGCGGTGAAGCTAATGGCGGTACGGTAATAGTAAATCCCGATTTTCTAAGCCGCCTGTTCGGCGGTGAAGTTCGGGTGTCACTAGAACCCCGAACCCCTTCGTTTCTAAGCCGCCTGTTCGGCGGTGAAGTGGGTTTATTACGATATGCAAGTGCGCCTTGTTTTCTAAGCCGCCTGTTCGGCGGTGAAGCCAGCGCTTGATTGCGTGGCTGAGTTCCTTCGTTTCTAAGCCGCCTGTTCGGCGGTGAAGCCCGTCGCGGCGGCTAATGCGATGATTGTGCTTTTCTAAGCCGCCTGTTCGGCGGTGAAGCATTTTCCGGTAATACGCACAAGACCTCTTCGTTTCTAAGCCGCCTGTTCGGCGGTGAAGGAAGTCGGGCAGGGCTATCAGATAAAAGGGGTTTTCTAAGCCGCCTGTTCGGCGGTGAAGAAGTATCATTGGGGATATTTGCCCTCTAGCAATTTCTAAGCCGCCTGTTCGGCGGTGAAGTCGATCGCGCCGGGGTAATTAAGATCGTTCTCTTTCTAAGCCGCCTGTTCGGCGGTGAAGAGGCTGCCAGCGCCCTCGTATCGGCTGTGGAATTTCTAAGCCGCCTGTTCGGCGGTGAAGGCACGCTGAAAGTCGCGCACTTTGGTGGCTTGTTTCTAAGCCGCCTGTTCGGCGGTGAAGTAGAAAAAATAACAATATGTACCTGATTGTTAAAGAGCTTTTTGTCAAAAATGGAAAATACCCTCTTTATCACGATGCACAGTTAGGCCCGTAGTTACGGGCCTTACAACGATCAGATAAAAAAAGGGTTAAAATTTAGGTACGGTCGTCGTCGTACTCAAACCGTATTTAGAAAAAGACACGTCACTACTGCACGAGGCTGTTGCTTGCTGCTCAATGAACAGCGGAAACTGTTCGCCCGTAGACTGACTTTTAATACGAACGAACGGCAACTTAACGTGCTGGCTAACTGTATCTGGAATGTTCTCCTTAGCCTGCTCATACGTGATACCTTGGCGCTTCATAGCTCGCCTACGAATACGATCTGGGTTGCTTTTGACGTGCACGCGCTTTACCAACCAATACTCATGAGTATCAGGGACAAGGCTAATATCGGAAACCTTGGTAAAGTCTCCTAAGCCTTTTCTCCATGGTAATTGCTCTAGGGACTCCAAACGCGCTCGTGTACCATGCAATCTGAGTAATTTACCCAGAGATCCAGGCGAAGCTGTAGGAAAGCTCACACCAATATCGTTATCCGATACTTCCACTAACGCCCTGTGTAACTTACTGAACAGAGCATTCATGAGTATCGGCGCGGTAAATTCAGGATCTTCTAAAATATGGATGTCTACGTAATGATCCATGGTCATTACTCCGACTTGCTGCCAAAGACACCACCACGGATCAAATTAGCCATCACATAGTGTTGTTGTTCGATGTCTGGGGCTTGCCCCTTTTCCATCCATTTATCAAACAAGGTATAAAAGTCATCTTTGTTACTGCGATAGGCTTTTCCTCGGCTGGTTACTGAGCCGAAAGGCTCTGCAGAGATAGGCCCGATTTCATTGGCTTCGGCATACCACGTATCGATCGTGCGAATGGCATTGCCAATTTTTTGCGAGTGAAGCGCAGCGACACCGTCCACGCTGTACAGCACTTTGCTTTTACGCGAGTTGCTATCAAGCACGAGTTCTTGAGATGGAAATACCTCTTGCCCTTCTCCCAATTTGACAAAGGCCTCTACTTTTAAATACGTAAACTGGTCGCTCGATAGACCTTGCTCAATGGCCGTGGTTAACGCTTTTAGATCGTCGCTTTGATAATCAAAATCACGAAGCGAAAGCGCGTACCCATCAAACTCCCAAACCGTATTTTGGTCTTTTTGCTGATGAGTAATACGCACTTTAATCTCTTCTGCACCAACTCTGTTGCGCCACAAGAAGCGACCATTGGCTAAGTTAGAAGCATAGCGGTGCGCTAACGTGCCAAATGACTGATCTTTGATGTAGGCGTTAATCGTTTCACTTAAAACCGATTGATAATCTGGGCTATTACAGGCTGATGGCGTCGATAAGTCACCCAAAACACGAATACTAAACACAAGTTTTAACGTATCGCAGTCGAATGGAAGAGCCGCCGTATCGACCTTTTGCAAGTTTGCTTTGTTAACTTCCTGATCCAGTTTGGCAGGGTCATTCACTATTGCGTTTTTCTGACGATTTGAGATTGTACCGCGAACGGCCTTTTCTTGAATTGGGATAGCGCCCCACTTTGTATCTTGATCTATATCCGACCAACGCCCGCCAAGAAGAAGGCCATCCGAGTTGGCGAGTTTACGTTCAAATGCAAGTACTGTTGCTGTTTTTACCGCTGCCATGCTGTTTCTCCTAAGAATTAACGGAAACGTTTGTTTCTAATGTAAGGGGTGTACCGGGCTCGTAATCGTTCCGGCATACATAAAGGGAAGTTTCGACGTTGTGTGAATGACTCCACAGAAGGTGCTGAATATCATCAATGCGGTGCGGGCTAATCCACTGCCCCAAAGAATAAATAGCTTCTACAAATTGAACTGGGACATCCCTATCTCGCACATGGCCAACGGCCCCTGCTGGGTAAAGGTCGGATACACCTTGATAACCAATCATGATGGGCTTGAGCCAACCACTAAAATTGGGTCTTTCGATTACCCATTCAGTATGTTCATCGGTACCTTGAGCACGCATTTTACGAGCACTAAAATCAAGCCATGCATCAAAAGGCGTTTGCCCTGAATCGCTTGAATGCTGTTCCAACACGTCTTGTCGACAGACTAATGCAAACCCGGGTAGAAACTCTCTTAAATAGCGCTTTCTTCTTGAAACATCGCTATTTATGGCCTCTATTGCCCCTTCTACTTTCACAGCACCCATTGAAGTTATTACACCACCTGCGATTCGCATTTGTGGGATCACTTGCGTGATATATTCTTTAAAATCTTCAATATCGTCCGGGGATATATAGCCATCTCGCGCTTTTATGGATATTAAAAGGGTGATATCCATACGCATCTTGCCTTCCTCATTGAAAGGCGCTGTGACGGCCTCCTTCCCTTTTAAAACAAGGGGATTACGAGTTAAAGCAAAATAGCTCTCGCGGCTCATGTTATCGCTGTAGGATTGCACTTGGCTGCTGTGGCAAATGACCGCACAAGATTCAAGCAATATCGAATCGGTTATGCGCTCATGTACTTTACGCTGCAAAGCATGAACGAAGCCTAAGAAACTGGTTACCGCAGGGAAACCCCACGTCATTCCGGCTATCGCATTTGCGCCTTCCACTTGAAGGTGCCTAAGCTCAAGTAATTTATCCATTAAACACCTCGATGACCTCATCCTGGACTAGTCGTAACTCCTGAGCGGTGAGTACTTTCCACTGAGCAAATTCGGCATCCCCGGTCGACAATTCGGATTTGTACTCAAGCTGAGCATTTATGAATCGCGCAAAGTCCTCGGCAACTTTTGACTGCCACTCTTTTTTATCAAAATGCTCGGCAAACTCGGGATCCGTCAACCTACGCTTAGGGTCGAGCCAAAGCGTTTGGTGCAAAGGTAAATGACAATCAGGGCTGGATGACCAACCAGCGGGGAATCGGCGTACAGTTGCGCCGTATGCAATGAGTCGGTCTACAATATCATCGATTCTGCGAGCACGCTGTGCTCTTATTCTCGATGTACTTTGTTGATGCGCACTTTCTACCAGAAACGCTTTTAGCCCCTTTATTTGAGGATAAACCTGCCGCGAGAATGGTCCACGAAAAATAGACTTCACTTTTAAAGGCGGTTTCTCTTGTTGCTCCCAGGTTGGCGGTGCGCTGCTTAAAAGATACGCCTTACCACCACGACTGGAATTGAGCTGGCTTATATTTTGTGGTTTTGTGCCGCCAAAAGCTTGTACAGCAATGTTCGGGTACTCAATAGTCGCGGTCTCTAAAAATTGCTCTTTTCTACGCGCATCCCTTGCCGCTTTCTGCTCTTCGGAAAAACGCGCGAAATTGACGCGTTCGTAAACTTCTTGAGAAAGTGCGCTTGCAAATAATGGAAGTAGAAGATGATATTCCCCTTCCTTTTCAAGTGGCCAATAAAGCTGTTTAGCCAATTTGTGCGATGACGGATCTTTAGCTGTTACAGCCAACTGGAAGCCTTGGAACCACTCTTGAAGCTGTTCTTTAGAATCAGCATAAGGCTCAAAAGGAGCCATATTTTCTTGCTGGATATAGTCCACTAAGGTTTTACCTTCAGCTTCTAACATCAGCAATTTTCCAACATCAAGCGCAGCGGCGTTTCCCACGATATCGATTGCAGGCTGTTGAAGGCAGTGTGTACCAACATAATTGTTCGCGCTATCTAAATCCGATGCGAATACGCTGGTACCTTTGGCGTCGGAGTGGATAAATTTCACAGCATGGGTGACTAACTGTAATTGCTTGGCCCTTGAAGCCGCATCCGTCAGCCAAATGCTTGGTTTGTACTTATCAACTTCCGCCTGCCTAGTCGCAAACCGTTTCATTTCGTAGGCTGCGACGTCCTCGGGTTTTAGCGACTTAAGGTTTTTATCCGTCTCTTTATCAAACTTCTCTAACCGATCCTCTTTTCGACTGTTGATATAGTCGAGGATTTGATCGGATAAACCTTTACCGTCCTGATCCATCCCTTTTTCCTTATATTATTCGGCTTCGAAGAACCCAAATAGATTGTTTCTATGCCACACACCTTCTTTTGTACGCAACGACACTACCCCAAACTGCTTTGCCGCATCGGCCAAACTCACATTCTTCCGCTCCGCTATTGCCATAAGCTCAGCTTTATAATCAAAGTCACCGCCCCATAGGTACACGCCTTTCGCAAGGTTAGGCAAACTATCCTCTGTAAAGCCCTGTTTTTCATCAGATTTAAAATCACCGTTCTCGTGCCAACGCCACATAGCAGGTTCATCAAACTCTTCTTCTAAATAGAAGCAATAATCATCGCTTGGGGTATGCTTTCGAAAAGGTAGCCGTCGCTGAATATGATTAGTCCAATGGCAAGGCTGATTCCACCAAACGCTTGCGTAAGGCCGCCCACTTGACGCATCCTCCCCCCAGAGCCGATTAGCTAGGGCTGCATGTTCAAGATCGACCAACTGGCGCTCTGGGTCTAAATGATCGGCCTTTAACATTCGAGGTAGAGCATTAATGGTTTGATACTGATGCTCCGGAAGTACCTCGTTTAGCAGGTGGCTTTTAAGAAGAAGACCGCCACCTTCAAAGCCCGGTTTCACGAACGCTTCGCGCTCGCAACGCAGTGCGCGAATATTCTGGTTTAATAAATGAATATTGGGTTGATCAACCAGCGTGACTTGATCATGCCTTAACACTCGTCCCGCTAATTGAATCACCGACCGAATGGACGATGGCTCAACGACCGCCCAATCGTAAGAGTGATCCCGCCCTACTTCGGTTACAGGGCTGCCTAGCACAACAAAAACATGCTCTTCATTTGGGGCTTTTGAGATCGCATCTTGTACGCTGCTATGCGACCAAATAGCGGCCGGGTCTTTGCGGTTAAGGACAGCATCCAACCGGGTTTCAATAGAAGAACGCTGCAACAATAGGAACTGGCTGTGGTACACACAGTAATGCACATTTAAGCCCTGTGGGCTGGGCATTAACATCAGCTTTTGCGCGACCGCTACCAGTGGTTTGATGTTCGCCATTCGCACCAACCCAAAACTCGCGACAGCGTTACCTTTTGGTTGCTTGTGCTGATACCGGCTATGTAATTCAAGCACGCTGGCATGAATCTGATGCGCCATGTCATCAATTGCGGTATCACGATTTTGCGTTTGCAAAGACACCAGCTCAACACGACGACGGACCGCTTGCTGAGCTAACTTAGCCGCACGCCGCTTCATACAGTTTGAATGTTCAGCTGAAAACAGATCCCGACTGGCCACATTAACCGAAGTGCTTTTAAATTCATCAAACCAAGCACATACAACATTGGTCGTCTTGCTTGGATTCACATTCACAGCCTTCTCGTAATGCTTTCGCCCAGCTAAATAAGCATCGAATAAAGCTTCTGTCAGATCTGGCGGCAGTGTTGCCGAAGAGAGTAAAACTTTACTCCCGAGCAATCCTGCCCAATGGACTAAACGACACAGTGCCGGTAGATCGTCCAAACCGAAATCATCCGGCTCATCCAAAACAAGATCAGAGGATAACAAACGCAGCATAGGCGCTATTTGCTTACCGCCACGACTGCCTTCCGTAGCGGGCATCAGATGATCAATCGTGCTTACCAATACGGGCGCGTTAACGAGTTTTTTGATTTTTGGTGATCGATCCAACCATTTAGAAAGCAGTCCATCACCCAAAATGCCATCGTAACTGACGTAATTATCTTGATCGGCAAACACACTCGCGGATTCAGAACCAAACACGCCAGCATGTTGATTACTTTCTTCATGCAACGCCTGTACAGCACTGGAGCCAATCAGAACGGCTAAGTCCTCCTCATCCAAACGAAGGTGTTCTTTGAAGGCGTCACCGGTTTGAAGGGTCAGTGTTCTGAGCCCAAGCGCTACATTAAAACGACAACCTTTTCGTTCATCCGACAGGCCATACAT
Source organism: Neptunomonas sp. ABH4_499 (assembly GCF_056160565.1). Classification (NCBI taxonomy): domain Bacteria; kingdom Pseudomonadati; phylum Pseudomonadota; class Gammaproteobacteria; order Oceanospirillales; family Oceanospirillaceae; genus Neptunomonas; species Neptunomonas sp. ABH4_499. The sequence goes on from NZ_JBSWXK010000016.1 coordinate 63,910, forward strand.
AATTTTTGCATTCGCGAACGTCTTACCCAAGCCGGTTGAAGCGACATTGATACCAAAAAAACCCTGTTTGTCGGATTGATCACGCACACTCACTGCTAATTCATAGGCTTTGTTCTGCCAAGCAAATCGGGGCAATGTGGTTCTTTTCTTTAGTTCAGGGTGGCGCGTGATAACAGGTAATGACTCTTTAAGCACAGGCAATAGGCGCACCAATTGATGGCTGCAGTGGTACACGCCAATTAAATGATCATCTAACGTCTGGTTGTATTTGCCGTTATCCTGACTTCGACATTCCCGCCAAGTATTGGCGTAAACAGTCTTTTTAACGGTTTTTCCCCACGACTTGTCATGCCATGCGGTCTTTATGCCCACACGGTTTTGACTCGAATAGTAATGATCGGCCAGCATTAAGCTCAAACGCGAAAGGTGCAATGTGAAAGGGTCAAAGAGCCAAGGGTGCTTTGTGAAAATCGCTCTTTTTAAGGCCTGGCTCGCAATTCGAGAGACTTTATCGCACCACGTTTGACTGCAAAACGGGGTACCAAAAGGGAATGACCAAACCTTCTCTATATCCGCCTTAGACCAATCATCATCGGATCTCGGTGAATTCCAAGGTCCTCTAACAGCCTCTAGGATTTTATCTGCATGTGTAATGAAAGTTTTTTCATCAGTAGTCGGTTCTAATAATTTGTGATGACTGACAATCAACCACGCTACCGCTTGCGCAACTGGCGGTAGTTTTGGAAAAGGCGAACGGCATTTTTCGGTGATCTTATCTTTAACCAATGCTGCTTGTACGAACTGATCCGTGTCGGAGCCAAGTTCAGATAAGGCCGTTAACCAAGCTGAATCTTGATCCGCGACTGGAGCATGTTGAATGGTTTGCGTAACAAACGCCTCGAAGATTCTTAACGAAACCCACTCGTGACGATACGGTTCAAAGCTGGCAGTCTTTTTGGTGGGATTGATTTTGTCTTGAAAAGCTTGGTTTGCTTTACCTGCATCATGAAACAGAGCAGCTATGCACGCTAGTAGCCTAATATCTTCTGCGGTTTGCCATACATTTTCATCTTTAGCTCTTAATATATCCCGCCCAGTTACGTTGGTGGGTACCGCGCCGTCAATGTTAAATTTTCGGGGGTTACCCACAATCCATTTCAGTTCGGTGCGATCACGCCCCCTAATCCAATGACAAGCAACAGAAGTGTTTCGACGTGCTGTTTTTTTCAGTAACTTACGTAAAGTGGATAGACCTTGTTCCGTTATAGCCGTTTGCCATGTCCGGTCCCCCGTGCGTTCAGCAAATTGATCTATAATACGTCGCGTTTCTTTGAGCGCTTTTTTCGAGCACTGAGAGACAAGTAGGATATTCATCTAAGCACCGAACTCCTCACTGATCGACTTTAAACTGTCGATCATGAAGTCCAATGCTTCGCTGTGCCGAATCGCAGAAATACACGCTTGTCTAAATTCCTGCTCAGAATCCCCGTTCATAGCACTCAAAAACGCTTGCGGCAGTATAATTCCATCTTTCACAAGATCGGCCGCATCAAAAACCAATCCGCCTCGGCGCGTTTTGCCATGCAAGATAGACAGCCCATGCGGTAAACCAAGAACCCATGTCGCCGTAGCGCCCAATCCATAAGCAAGGTAATTACCATGATCTAAAAACCGGTTGGCAAAGTCCGTCCCCTCGCCCTGCTTAATCCGGGTAAAGTCGTTGTAACCTGTGATATTGCAGATAATTTTATAAAGTGTTTTGGTAAGGCGAGCTTCACTTAACATCAACTCGTGAGGCTCAGCAGCCTTTTCAACCTGCTGCTCAAACTGGGCCAGCGCTTGATGTAAGTCAGAGGCATTGAGTGCTATACCAGCATCCTTGAAGCGATTATTGTTGGTCCAGTTTCTTTTAGTGAACTCGATGCGTTTCATTTGAATGGCTTTGGCGGCCTCTAAACGCTTGGTATCATCAAACCAAAAAGAAACCCATTGCTGCAGATATTCAACAGGGCGGTATTCACTTTGCGGACTAAAGAAACTGACATCAAAATCCAATTCATTTGTGGAAAACAGTGGCGAACCACCCCCACCACAGAAACCGATTAAGACGCCTGCCTTGGCTAACTCACGTACTGCTGCTTGGGTAATAGATGTGCCATTACCCAGTAAGAGCGTCGTTGTATTGGCGATCGGAATGTTCCAATAGTAAGACTGCTTACCTTCATCGGTAACGTACTCGACCCGGCCATCTTTAACCAATACACGGCAGTACTCAAGGTAATACATGTTGGCACGTTTAGAGTGCAGGATAGTTTTCATATCCGAGGGGGAGAACTGTTCCATGTCCAATGATCCATTTGAATGCAAGATAAAATCCCGATTCAACATAGACCATGACCAGATCTAAGCCAATAAAATAGACAAAAAACGCTTTAGACTTTGGTAAAAAGACACAAAAAAACCGACAATCGTCGGCTTCTAAGATACTGATTTAACAGTAATTTGGTAGGACTAGGCAGATTCGAACTGCCGACCTCTACCATGTCAAGGTAGCGCTCTAACCAACTGAGCTATAGTCCTAAAGAGTGGTGCATATAATACTCACATTTCCCCGTAATACAAGGCTTTCAGCCAACTTTCTTCAAATTAGTCATTTCTTAAACACCCCCATTAATACCCCTCCGTACCATGAAAATGGTACGCGAAGTGGTACGCGAGGTTTCACGTACCATTCACTGTGTATGTTTTTATTTAAGCGTTATCTAATCCAGTCGCACACCCCGTATCCCGGCGCATTCACTGCGTTCATGCTTGGGTACTGGTGCTCCTTGATTAGATAAGTAAGGTGCGATTTAAAGAGCATCACAGCTCTCAACCGCCTTCCACCACTATAAAACGCGCAAAACTTCCCTGTTTTCGGTACTTTTTGCCATCTGAATGCCTGTTTTCCGGCATCCAGACGGATTTATCCTATGCTCGTAACATCTGGTCCACGCGGACGATGTTCGCTAAAGCGAAGAGCATCGCCAATTTATGATGGTTCTTCCGTAAGCCTTTATAGCTTGTCTTTCGAAAACCAAACTGGCACTTAATGATCCTGAACGGATGCTCCAATTTGGCACGAATACTGGCTTTCATATACTCCATATTCAGCAATGTTTTGTTGATCCGAGGATGGCTTTTCAGTGCTTTCACTTTGCTCGGCTTCTCAGCAATATGCCACTCAGCATTGCCGCCCTGTAGCTCGCTACGCTTCTGCGCACCACGGTAACCTGCATCAGCAAAAACAAAGTCTTCTTCCCCATGTAGCAACTCATGCGCTTGGTTTAGATCATGCTCATTCGCCGCTGTCGTGGTAAAACTATGCGTGAGGCCTGTGCGCGCATCGACTCCAATATGCGCTTTCATACCAAAATGCCACTGATTGCCCTTCTTGGTTTGATGCATCTCGGGATCACGTTTACCGTCTTTATTTTTGGTGGATGTAGGCGCTTCTATAATCGTTGCATCCATTAAGGTACCTTCTTTCAAAAGTACTCCCGCATCACTCAACCACTGGTTCACCTCATCAAAAATTGTGTGAGCAAGGTGGTGCTGTTCCAGCAAATGGCGAAAGTTCATAATCGTAGTTCGATCAGGGATCGCGCCATCCAGTGATAGATTTGAAAACAAGCGCATAGATGCAATTTCGTACAATGCATCTTCCATAGCTGGATCACTGAGGCTGTACCACTGTTGCAGGCAATGAATACGCAACATGGTTGATAATGGATAAGGCGGACGACCTCTGTCAGACGGCGGGTAGTAAGGCGCGATGACGGATTCTAAACGCTGCCATGGAATCAGCTTGTCCATCCGACCTAGGAATTTCTCTTTGCGTGTGATGTGGCGTTTGCTTTGATACTCGCTATCACCGAAACTCAGCTGCTGTGTCATCGATCATCCATGGTAGTGAAGAGTTTCGGCTACGATAAATTGTGGTGTCACTTGTCTATAGAAATTTTAAATTTCTTCATAGCATACATGTTACTAGATCGCTTACCTCCTATGGTATTAGCTTCGAGAGCTAAAGCTCTCTTGCATACCGGAGGACGCTTCTAGTAACAAATCAGTCTAATTCTTTACTGGTGTGGTCTAAAAAGGCCCTCTGAGAGGTTTTTAAGGAAAACTTGCAACATGATGAGGGATTTCTTAAAAACTTCTCAGAGGGTTTTATAATGGCTCTGACATGCAGGACAGCGGTGTCTCACAAAGAACAATGTTGTAGCTGCTAGTGTATTGACCATGATCAAATAAAGCCATAAGGTTCCTGACCTAACTAAAAATGGAAGGAACCTTGACATGGGATTGTCAAAACAGAAGTTCAAAGAGGATTACAACAAGGGAACCCTATTTCTTTTGGAATACCCAGCACGGGAATTCAAGGAGCACACGGTAAACACCACAGTCTATTCAGAAAATTCAAAAATTAACGCTGTAGCGCAAAGAGAAACGCTTGCGATGTTAAGGCGCACGATACAAGGAATGAAGCACGGAGATACGCGACCTGTAAAGCTATTCACTGTCGTGTGTGAACCGCTTACAGCGGAGAGCGCAAATGAGGCTACCTACGACCAGTATCGGTTTGCAAACGCTGTAGCAGGCGCAGTGTCAGCCGCACTGGGTTTTTTACTTCTTAGAAAGATGCCTAAAAAAGTGAAAGAAAATGAAAAGGCAAAAGGAGGAATTGGCTGGGGTATTAGTCTGATTGTAGGTGCGCGTGTTAGAAAATTCATTATTAAACACTCGCGTAAATTCAACGCAGGGGATGTAAGTGTAATGACGTTTATCGAAGTAAACGGCGGTATCGGTCCTCAGTATTCGTTCACTGGGACCTATTTAACCTTAGACGAGTATTAACATGATATATCTTCTGATTGGAGCACTTGGGCTACTTTACATTCATTTAGTTTACAAATACCTCCCTAAGCTACTTCGAAAAATACTTGGCGGTACATTAGCTGTATCAGGACTGGTTGCCTTGTTTTTGTTTCCACCTGACTTGTTTGAATACCAGTTCGAAGTGTTTTCATCAGTTATGATTTTCGGGATTGTAACTATTGTTGATTAAACAATAAGAATACCTTTTTGGATTATAGATAGTCGCCCCTGAAAAATACGTAACCGTATGATTTATAGTGGTTTATAATGCGGTTCGAATATGGAAACCCCGCCTTTTTTGCCCTTCAGGGCCCAAATAGTTGCAGAATCGTTGATTTATGAAACCGAAGAAGAAGCTTTCAGAACCGCAAAACGATATGTTCCG